>NZ_JAPCJD010000090.1:0-14533 GCF_027707845.1 Aeromonas sp. QDB14
ACCATTTCGCAGCAGCCGCCTGATCGGCGCAGAGCGACAGCCTACCTCTGACTGCCGCCAATCTTTGCAACAGAGCCTCCGTCGCCATGCTCACCTCGCTTTGGTGCACACGAGTATTGAGCATAGTCGAGATTGGTGCAGATCACTTCTGATATTGAACTGTCAGGAGCTGGCTGCACAACAGCCATTACGCCCAATCAACTGGTGCAGTCGTCTTCTGAAAATGACAGCCACCTCCCCGATCCTGCCGCTTTTCACGTAAAATAACCCGTCAAAATATCAAGGAAAGAAAAGGCGCGTTTTTTGGAGGTTACATGCTGATAGGTTACGCCAGGGTATCAAGGGACAAGCAAGAAACGGCGCTGCAACTGGACGCCCTGGACAAGGCCGGGTGTCAGCGCGTTTACGTTGAGAAGCTATCAGGGGCCAGCACAGAACGCCCAGAGCTTGAACGGTGCCTAGATACCTTGAGGGAAGGGGATACGTTGATTGTGTGGCACTTAGACCGACTGGGAAGGAGCATCAAAGACCTGATCGAGATAGTCAGCTCGTTGAAGCGCCAGGGGATCGGGTTCCGCTCCCTAACCCAATCAGACATAGACACCACAACGGCGAACGGGGCTCTAGTGTTCCATGTGTTTGCGGCCTTGGCTGAATACGAACGCGCACGACTGCAAGAGCGCACACGGGCCGGGTTGGAGGCAGCAAGGGCAAGAGGGCGACGCGGTGGGCGACCCTTGGCCATGTCAGATGAAGACGCCAGGAAGGCAAGGGCCATGCTGTCGGATGTAGAGATAACGAAAGCTGAAGTTGCAAAACACTTTGGTGTGTCTAGGCCGACTTTAAACGCAGCATTGGCGAGATTGTCGCCATCTGATACCTAGCTGAAAGCCGCATCATAGCTCACTTCTCGCACTGCCATTTAACATAAAAAAGCATTATGCGCTGACACAGATTGGCATGGTGGCTTGCAATTGTGGAAGACAGTTCTTTATTCTGTTTACCATACTTTCAGTATGGCGACAGTCGTTATGGAGTAGCGTTAATACTACTCAAATAGTATGGCTTGCATTGTAGGTTCTCGTAGTAGTCCAATGTGCTACATTCACAATTTCTGATGCTGTGCAACGGTCGGTTTCACGTCTAGGAATTGGGGGCATACAGTTACCATTACCATTTAAAGAAATGGCTGTGAATTGCTCTGATTTTTCGGGTGGGCAGCCCTGCCGGGATAGAAAAACCTCAGTATAGTCAGTGCAACTACATACAATCCGCATCCAACTATCCACACCCAACCATTCCAAGATTCGTGGGTTGCACTATACAAAAATGCAAAAATAAGTGGACCGATTACACCCGTGAGGTGTGTCAAACTGGTCAGCAACCCTTGCAATTGTCCTTGTGCTACCTGACCGACACGAACAGATATAATTCCCTGCAAAGCGGGAAGAGTTATGCCACCACAAGCGAGTAACAGCACAACTGGCCAAACCATCCAGCTTTGCGTAATGACTGCCAATAAAAGTAGGCCACAGCCATCAGCCAAGATGCCAACCACGATAGCTTTCTGATCTCCCAAATGTTTAGCGATAAAACCAGCAGCAAGTCCTTGAAACAGTGCGTGTGTAAGCCCAAACACAGCCAATGAAACACCGACCATTACGCCATCCCATACGAAGCGCTCTTCTCCGAATAAAACCCATAATGTTGCAGGGATTTGGCCAATCAATTGAATGATGAAAAAGACAACTAGCAATCCCGATAATGGGGAGATCATCTCGCGTATGGAGGATGTGGTTTCATTGATTGTTTCATTCTTTATCTCGTCACTAACCTGATTAGCATTATGGGGTTCTAGGGATTTTCCGTCCAAAAACGACAAAGTGCTCTGGAGGCCACGCCGTCCGCGGCCTCCAGAGGGGTATTACTTTTTTGGCGCTTCACATAGCCAGTCACAATAAATCAATCACTTAGCAGTCTGAATGTCGCATTTGGACGGAAAATCCCTAGAACCCCATCTTGAAGCGCAGCGAAAGATAGGAGAGCCCGGCAGATCGGGGAGCATTGCGACCGCCTTTTTCGCGGGCCCTTGGGCCCTGGTCTTTTCCTGGCTTTAAATCGATAGAGAGGATCTTGGCGAGGGGGGTAACTGCGCCCGTCCGTCCAGCAGGGGCTCGTCCCCTGTGGGCGGCAGCAGTTATCCCCGGAGCGGGGGTTGGTGTTTTGTCATGAGGTGTCGGGGCTCAACGACTGCTCAGATCGATCTCGATACGCCGAAAGCCAATGCCATTGGCGGTGTTGGCGGCGGCATCGATGCTCTTGAACACCCGCCAGCCCCCGCGTTGTCGTTCCAGGACAATGGTCTCGCTCTGTTTGCCGAACTTCACCAGATGCAGATGGTAGCCAGCCCCCATCGGGGTGGGGGCGATCAGGGCCTTGGCAAACCCACCTTGGTCAAACGTCCACTTCGCTTGCAGTTCTTCCATATCAAAACGCGCCTTTGATTAATCAAATTTACAAAATGATTCTAGCACAGCGCCGTCTTTATACCAGCGGTGGCTTCGGCGGTTCACCTGGCCGTTCCAGTAGCGCCCAAAGGAGGCAGAGTGCGTACCAATGATCCTGTCGTGTCCGATCTGCCAGCTGTGACTGGCGAGCCCAATAACGGTGGATGTGTGCCCGCCCTATCTGGGGCGGTTGGCGCACCCCCGGCTCGTATTGACGAATGTCGAGCAGGATGGCGATCAGCCGTTTGACCATGGCGCGGCGGCTGGTTTTGCCGCCGTGTCGCAGGTAGGTATCGACCCGTTCCCTTACCCATTGCTCCATGTGTCCTCCTTATCCCAGGTACGCGTTGGTCACGTCGATCCGCCCGTGCCCCAGTTCGGCGGCCACCTGCTCACGGGCCTGCAAATCCAGCTCCCGCGCCGCCGCGACCTCGATCCCCAACTGGGCGGCTAAAAACCGATGATGGTCGGCACCGTGACCGATCCCGGCCGCGACGGGCGCGGGGGCACCCACCAGGGTTTCGTACCGTCCCTGGGCGTAGGCGTGTCGTTCGCCGTGCGACCGGATGCCCGCGCTGCGCAGCTCGCTATAGGCAGCCGTCCTAAAGTCCTTGTAGGACATTGAGGGCGGGATCAACGAGCGGCCCTCCTGTTGGGCGGCGGCCTGGGCCAGTGCGTGGTGCTGGGCGGGTGATTGGCAGGGAACCTGCCGCACGAGCCCGCCCTTGGTGCCGTCCTCGATGCGGATCTGGCCGTGCCGTTCGGCCTGGGCAAGCGCCCGTTGGGCGTCGAGTTTGGCCGCCTCCTCGAACCGCAATCCCAACGAACGTTGGAGGCTCAGCAGGGCTCCCACCCGCTCGGAGACGGCGGCCACGGCGGTGTCGTGCTGGGACACCGGCACGGCATGATCGGTGGTAGCGATCCCGCTACGGGTCGGCAGCCCCGCCTCGCGCACGGGGTCGAGCCGCACGGCCCGGTCGCCTCGGGCTATCTCCATGACCCGGTTAACGGCGGAGAGCGCATTTTGGGCGGTGGCGGGGCTGATCTCCCCCTGCTCCAGCCGCGCGATCAGGTGGGCGGCATAACCGCGCAGGGTGGCCGTCTCGATGTGCCGCATGTCCCTGATCCCCGCCTCCTCACGCGCCCAACTGGCGAACTGGCCCCAGCGATCGGCCATCGTGGCGATCGAACTGTGGCTCTGCATTCCCTCGCGCAGGGCGCTGCGCCCGGCATAGCCCATATCCCGGCTGCCGAGGCCAAAATTTCGTGAATCGGGGTTTGCCCGATCACATCTCGCCATATCAAATCTCCATATTGATTGATTGAAATTACGTTTTGATGCCCCATCCCCTGTTCCTGGTGGTGAGTGTTTTGCACCTGTTTTCGACTGTGCGTGTCGTGGGGGGCTTTTTTTTCTACATCTCCTTACGCGGTGAGCGTGATTGTTCCGCAGAGCGGAGGGGGCTGCTATGGCAGGGGGCTCCTGCAAGCAGGGCGCGGGTCGAGATCGACTGCGCCGAGCGTCCGGCTGGCCTGTTTTCGTGCGTTTTCGTGCCAGTGAGATCTGGCGGCATGGCCCGAGGGCTAAGGGATAGCGCTGGGTTGGCGCTGGCCGTCTCTGTCAAACAGAGACGGCAGGGGGGGGGGCTGGGTATCATCGCATCGCATCTCATCGGCTACCCGGTGGGAGGCAGTGGCCGCAAGGCTCCGCCGGAGGCTTATTCGTGCGTGGCGTGATCCTTAGAGCAAGGAATACCTGAAAAGGTGTTGGTCTATAAAGTAAGAAATGCCTACAAGGTGCTAGTCTATAAAGTAAGAAATGCCTACAAGGTGCTAGTCTATAAAGTAAGAAATGCCTGCAAGGTGCTAGTCTATAAAGTAAGAAATGCCTGCAAGGGTTACTGAGTCGTTAAACGCATAAATGCGCAGATGCGTGTTGCAGTCGCATAACACTGTATTGCAAGGTCTCCATCTTTAGATTTCGACCGTCCACATCCACCCGTGAGTTTCAGTGCGCCCGAGATTATCCAGTTGAGCTCGACTGGCGAGAAATATTCAGTTATTGCATTTTGTGCAATAAAAGAAGGGATTTCTCAGTTGGGGAAATCAGAAAAATCAATTGGAATAGGAATCCGCTTTGCGTGGCAGCCACTCGGTACTGGCTGTGTTTGGGGAAATTCAGGCATGACAAATCGCCCCAGGGACCACATGTCCCTTGAGGACGTCATGGTCGTGAGGTGATTCGACAGCGCAAAGCGAATTACACACTCGAAAGTGATTTAGGCCGGGCTGTTAGGCTCGGCGAGCTAGTGATTAGGCCCCACAGGGATAAATCACCTTAAATCTGCATCCCTATCCTGTCAAGCCTCAGCCCGTGCGGCCTCCTGCTCGTCTGGCGTCCCTGTGGCGTAGATCTGGGCCACTCACCGCCCAGTTTGGCCGAAACCGGATAGGCCAGAGATCGCGGCCAAAACCTCTCCCAAACCGTCGCAAACTTTCAGCCGCCAAACCGCCTCGGCAGC
This sequence comes from Aeromonas sp. QDB14, assembly GCF_027707845.1. NCBI lineage: Bacteria > Pseudomonadati > Pseudomonadota > Gammaproteobacteria > Aeromonadales > Aeromonadaceae > Aeromonas > Aeromonas sp. QDB14. The sequence goes on from NZ_JAPCJD010000090.1 coordinate 5,030, forward strand.
CCTGCCTGAGCACTCTAAATGGCCCCTCTGCTGCCAGAACGGGGCGAACGGCCCGTTTTCCCTGGTAAAAAGGCCAATTAAACATAATGGGCATTATGCACACTGCTTTTGGCAGGCGATCGGCCCATTTTCCGACCTGAACGGCGATTTGGTGATCGCGTCGAGGGTTTCGCCACAAGAGCCATTCAGACTCAACTCAGTTGAGCCACAGTGGCGGTAACAGCGCTCGCAGGGCGTTCATTCATCCCTCAAGGAATTTCAGAGAGAAGGGCGAGGGTGAGTAAGTCCGGATTCACGACGCACGGCATCTGTTCGCCCTAAGGAGCTGACTCGGAGGCAAGCGAAGCGCGGCAGGCCGCACGATTTGGAGCTGGTTTGGTTGGTATGATGGGCGAGATGAGACGAACTAACCGTAGTCAGAGCTCATGGAGAACGATGAATGAAGGTGATTTGGAGTATTGAGCTGGTTTTATTGGCACTGTTAGCGCTCATCCAGCCGTTGCAGGCCAAAGATTGGCCCAAGGAGCCACTGGCTGATGTCCAGCAAGCTGCCGAGCGGGGGGATGCTGACGCACAATTCTCCCTCGGGTTTAGGTACGACAACGGCCTAGGCGTGCCACAGGATGCTGCCCAGGCGGTGGTCTGGTATCGCAAAGCCGCCGAGCGGGGGAATGTCATCGCACAATTCTTCTTGGGGGCTAGCTATGCCTACGGCCAAGGCGTGCCGCAGAATGCTGCCCAGGCGGCGGTCTGGTATCGCAAAGCCGCCGAGCAGGGGTATGCAGGTGCGCAACTCGCCCTCGGGGTGATGTACGACGGTGGCCAAGGCGTGCCGCAGAATGCTGCCCAGGCGGCGGTCTGGTATCGCAAAGCTGCCGAGCAGGGCGAGGCTAACGCGCAATACTTCCTGGGGGATAGCCTCGCCTATGGCCAAGGGGGGGTTAAAGATGCTGCCCAGGCGGTGGTCTGGTATCGCAAAGCCGCCGAGCAGGGGAATGCTGGTGCACAATTCGCCCTCGGGGCGATGTATGCCACCGGTCAAGGTACGCCGCAGGACTACCAGCAGGCGTATGCGTGGTCATCGGTCGCTGCTGCGAATGGAAATGCTGATGCAGTAAAGAATCGCGATATCGTTGCGAAGAGGTTGACGCAAGCCCAGCTTGAGAAGGCGCAAGCCTTAGCCACGCGGTATTTCGAGCAATCCAGGCCCAAATAGGGCTTAACCATGTCTGTCACCGCGCATAAGGGGCGTTACGGTAAACCGGCGCCTCTTTTTGCTTTCTGATCAACCCGTGTGGTTCAAAACGTATACCATCAGAAACCCAAGGTATATGAGCAGTTTTTCATTTTTAAAGCTTATGAATCAATTGCTTATGGTGCAAATCTGTCAGGCCAGGAACCTCACAGATGCAGACCTGCTGCTGTGGGATGAAAATAAAGTTTCACCCTATAGATGGACAGATGCCGCCTTTTAGGCGGCATCTTGTTCACATTCACGAGCAAAGTATCATCCTTGTGTCGGGGTGATGGGGTCTCTGGCCAGATCCTGATGAAAATAGAGTTTCATCCTCTCTCAACCTTCGATCACCACAGCCGCAGCATAAAGAACCCCTTTCTGCAACTCTGTAAGCTTTGCCTTAGTCATGGCTTTTTTCCTCTATCAGTTGGCGAGGTACTGCTCGCACTCGCGCACCAGGGCGGCCAGCTGGTCATCAGACCAATCCGGCTTGCTGCGGATCAACAGCATTTGAAAAAACATTCCCTGCGCCTCTTCGTCCAGCTTCGTAGAGAAGGAAAACAGGCTAGGGGCTGGTGCTGCAGGCCGGTAGTAGGAGACAACAGCCTGAGCCAACCAGCGGGCAGATTCGCCCCCTTCCTCAAGGCGCTGGCGGATCTGCTCGGTGGTGAATAGCTGATGATTTTCGTTACTCATGAGTCCGTTTTTCCTCTAACTCAGGCCGCTGCGGCCGGGGTGCTCTTGGTGTACTCGCGCAGACCATCACGGACGGCCTGAATGATGCGGCACAGGTAGGTGTAATCAGGGTTATCGACCATCGGCAAGTCGTACCACCACTCATCCCCTACGACAGCAGTCATCAGCCCTGGATTACTGCAATATGAATTGGTGATCTCAATCCCCTCCGCATCACCCCACAACTCGCGGGCCCGCTCTTTATCAAACTCACCCCACTTTCGACGCTGGATGATATGGCCCCTGACATAGTTGGTCAGCGCCTCCCCCTCGGCCATTACTTCATCCCGGATCGAACTCAGGTTCTTGGCCAGGTAATGGTCATCACAGGAGATAAAGAACGCCTCCACACTGCGGCCGCCCATTGCGCCCCATGGTTAGGGTGAGACTTTATTTTCAAGGATGAAACTCTATTTTCGGGGATGACACTTTATTTTCATCCCACAGCTGCGTATTCCCACGCATGGCGATCACTCAATAACATCCATATCGATCAGCCAATAACATCCCAAATCGGACGCCCCTGGTACACATTGCGGAACGAGGTGTTTGGCCTGACGTTGTCTCTTAGGGGACCCCGCAGAATTCGGAGAAAAACGTACGCTAAGGAAACTCTGAAGAAGACTTCCTGATTTTGGCAAAATACCCGGATTCCACCCGCCGAGTTTTCCGATGAAGCAGATGACCTTCGCCTACGCCGAGTATGCCGGCAAGCGCAAGCAGGCCCGCAAAGAGTTGTTCCTGATCGAGATGGATCAGGTGGTGCCGTGGAAGGGTTTGATCGCCTTGATCGAGCCGCACTACCCGAAGGGTGAAGGCGGCAGTCCAGCCTATCCGCTGATGGCGATGTTGTGCGTGCATTTGATGCAGAACTGGTTCGGCTACAGCGACCCGGCGATGGAGGAGGCGCTGTACGAGACTACAATCCTGCGTCAGTTTGCCTAAAGACGGAACATATGCACCAGACGCTGAAGTTGGGTTGCCAGAGCAGATAGTTGCTTACTGGTGGCAACATTCTGACGGGAAGCCTCGCTAGTTTCCTCGGCAATCTGGCTGACACTAGTAACGTTACGATTGATCTCCTCCGCGACAGAGCTTTGCTCCTCAGCGGCAGATGCAATCATGGCATTCATGTCATTAATAATCGCAACAGCGTTACTGATCTGATCCAGCATATGACCTGCGCTGGCAACCTGTTGTTTACCAGCTTGTGCTTTGGTGCAACTACTTTGCATGACCGCAACAGCACGATTTGCCCCGCCCTGCAGTTTTTCAATCATGGTCTGAATTTCGCTGGTTGACTGTTGCGTGCGCGAAGCAAGCGAGCGCACCTCATCCGCCACCACAGCAAAGCCTCGCCCTTGCTCACCAGCTCTTGCAGCTTCAATAGCCGCATTAAGGGCAAGTAAATTGGTTTGATCGGCGATGCTGCGAATGACATCCACCACAGAGCTAATACCAGCACTGTCTGCTTCAAGCTCATGGATAACGGTGGCCGCGTGCTCAACTTCACTGGCTAGGCTGTCGATAGAAGAGATTGTTTGATGAACAACAAGCTTTCCACTTTCCGACTGCTGATCTGCTTCCTGTGCTGCTCTTGCTGCACTGGCCGCGTTCCCAGCCACATCCTGCACAGTAGCTGACATTTCGTTCATCGCAGTAGCAACCTGATCTGTCTCCAACTGCTGGCGGCGGATGCCGTCACTGGTTTCAGTGCTGATCTGAGCAGTCTGCTCAGCTGCGGCTGCCAGTTGCTCCACAGCCCCCGCCAACTCTTGAATGGTGTGGTGAAAACGCGAAGCCATTGCATTGAATGAGCTAGAGATTTCGCCCAGCTCATCACGCCCCTGATAGGTAACTCGATAGCCCAAATTGCCATCAGCTAGCTGCTGACCGCCGACTTGAAGCTCGCGAACAGCTTTTGTGATGCCAGATACAGTAGCCAAAGCCACGACTGTGGCCAGAAACAGAGCAACCACTAGCGTGAGACCGATTATCACAACCAGACGATCGAAGCTCTCTTTAGCGCGCTGGTAGCTTGCATTGGCGCTCTCCTGCTCCGACTCAACCAGATTACGCACGCTGGCATAGGTCGTCATAAATGCAGGTTGCAAGCGATTCAGCAGGATTGCATTCCCTCCCGCATAGTCACCTTGGCGCATTGCATTGAGCGTCGGTTGAACACCATTATCCAGATAATCAGACAGCTTGTTTTGCAGTTCAGTGGCCAAGCGCTGATGCTCTTTGCTCATTGGCATACGCTGATAGTCAGCAAGGCGCTCACGCATGCTGCCTACGCTTCTATCCACAGCATCGAAATGCATGCTCGCGGGGTGGTCATGTGCCTTTTCGAACGCACTACCAGGCTGATGTTGCAGAGCAAGCAAAAGCTGAGTGCGTGCATGGTGCATGTGATTGGTGAGGTCGCCAAGCTTATCGAGCGGTAGCAGAACGTTGTTGTACATCTGGTTAATATCGGCATTGCTGCTGCGCATGCCGTTAAGCCCCTCCATTGTCAGGCCGGCAGCCGTAGCAGCTAGCAGAATGAGCAAACTGATGAGACGGGTTTTAATTGAAAAACGGGTTAGCCAATCACTCACTACTTCACCTCATTATTAGGCATATCAATGTGCCTTCATTGTATCGGCTGGTTCATTTGAAATCTTGAGTCAGGCTCCCCCTCAAGGCTTCTCGCCGTATGGTCTGGGGCAATTTAGTACTTAAATCAAAAACAAGCCATGAAGGCTGTCCGGCTAGGCTATACCCTAACTGGATGTCAGGCAAGGCCGCGCCGCTTCGTCAGAATAGAGTCATCTTTCGCATTTTTTTGACACATGCCCGCGAAGGTTATAGATTTCAGCCTGACAGAAACGGGGTTTGGGCGCAACGGAACAGAAAGTGCACATAAGCCGCCTTCAACCAAGGAGACATCGTGCAGGGGCACCGCATCGGCTACGTCCGGGTCAGCAGCTTCGACCAGAACCCGGAACGCCAACTGGAACAGACCCAGGTGAGCAAGGTGTTCACCGACAAGGCATCCGGCAAGGACACCCAGCGCCCCCAGCTCGAAGCGCTGCTGAGCTTCGTCCGCGAGGGCGACACGGTGGTGGTGCACAGCATGGATCGCCTGGCCCGCAACCTCGACGACCTGCGCCGCCTGGTGCAGAAGCTGACCCAGCGCGGCGTACGCATCGAGTTCTTGAAGGAGGGGCTGGTATTCACCGGCGAGGACTCGCCGATGGCCAACCTGATGCTGTCGGTAATGGGGGCCTTCGCTGAGTTCGAGCGCGCTCTGATCCGTGAGCGGCAGCGCGAGGGTATCGCCCTGGCCAAGCAGCGCGGCGCGTACCGGGGCCGCAAGAAGGCCCTGTCCGACGAGCAGACTGTTACCCTGCGGCAGCGGGCGGCGGCAGGTGAGCCCAAGGCGCAGCTCGCCCGCGAGTTCAACATCAGCCGCGAAACTCTCTACCAGTACCTCCGCACGGACGACTGACACATGCCGCGTCGCTTGATCCTCTCGGCCACGGAGCGGGACACCCTGCTTGCGCTGCCGGAAAGCCAGGATGACCTGATCCGCTACTACACCTTCAACGATTCCGACCTGTCACTGATCCGCCAGCGGCGCGGCGACGCCAACCGTCTGGGCTTTGCGGTGCAACTCTGCCTGCTGCGCTACCCCGGCTATGCGTTGGGCACTGACAGCGAGCTGCCCGAACCGGTCATCCTGTGGGTGGCCAAGCAAGTCCAGACCGATCCGGCGAGTTGGACGAAGTACGGCGAGCGCGATGTGACCCGTCGCGAGCACGCCCAGGAACTGCGCACCTACCTTCAACTGGCCCCGTTCGGCCTGTCCGACTTCCGCGCCCTGGTGCGCGAGCTGACCGAACTGGCCCAGCAGACCGACAAGGGCTTGCTGCTGGCCGGCCAGGCGCTGGAGAGCCTGCGGCAGAAGCGACGCATCCTGCCGGCGTTGAGCGTGATCGACCGGGCTTGCTCGGAGGCCATTGCACGGGCCAATCGGCGGGTCTACCGCGCCCTGGTCGAACCTCTCACCGACTCGCATCGGGCCAAGCTGGACGAGTTGCTTAAGCTCAAGGCCGGCAGCAGCATCACCTGGTTGACCTGGTTGACCTGGTTGACCTGGTTGACCTGGTTGACCTGGTTGACCTGGCTGCGGCAGGCACCGCTGAAACCCAACTCTCGGCACATGCTTGAGCACATCGAACGGCTGAAGACATTTCAGCTGGTGGACTTGCCCGAAGGCCTTGGCCGGCACATCCACCAGAACCGCCTGCTCAAGCTGGCCCGCGAGGGTGGGCAGATGACGCCCAAAGACCTCGGCAAGTTCGAGCCGCAGCGGCGCTATGCGACCCTGGCCGCCGTGGTGCTGGAGAGCACTGCAACCGTGATTGATGAGCTGGTGGATCTGCACGACCGCATCCTAGTCAAGCTGTTCAGCGGCGCGAAGCACAAGCATCAGCAGCAGTTCCAGAAGCAGGGCAAGGCGATCAACGACAAGGTGCGCCTGTACTCCAAGATCGGCCAGGCGCTGCTGGAGGCCAAGGAAGCCGGCAGCGACCCCTATGCCGCCATCGAGGCGGTGATTCCCTGGGACGAGTTCACCGAGAGCGTCAGCGAAGCCGAGCTGCTGGCCCGGCCGGAGGGTTTCGACCACCTGCACTTGGTCGGCGAGAACTTCGCTTCCCTGCGCCGTTACACGCCGGCCTTGCTGGATGTGTTGGAACTGCGCGCCGCTCCGGCCGCGCAAGGTGTACTGGCAGCCGTGCAGACCCTGCGCCAGATGAACGCCGACAACCTGCGCAAGGTGCCGGCCGATGCCCCCACTGCTTTCATCAAGCCTCGCTGGAAGCCGCTGGTGATCACCCCGGAAGGCCTCGACCGGCGCTTCTACGAAATCTGCGCGCTGTCCGAGCTAAAGAACGCCCTGCGCTCCGGCGACATCTGGGTCAAGGGCTCGCGGCAGTTCCGCGACTTCGACGACTACCTGCTGCCGGCAGAGAAGTTCACCGCGCTCAAGCGGGATCAGGCCTTGCCCCTGGCGATCAACCCGAGCAGCGACCAGTACCTGGAAGAGCGTTTGCAGCTGCTGGACGCGCAGTTGGCCACCGTCACCCGCTTGGCCAAGGACAACGAGCTGCCCGATGCCATCCTCACCGAGTCCGGGTTGAAGATCACACCGCTGGATGCGGCGGTGCCGGATCGGGCGCAGGCGCTGATCGACCAAACCAGCCAGTTACTGCCGCGCATCAAGATCACCGAACTGCTGATGGACGTGGACGACTGGACGGGCTTCAGCCGCCACTTCACCCACCTGAAGGACGGGGCTGAGGCCAAAGACAGGACGTTGCTGCTGTCCGCGATCCTCGGTGACGCAATCAACCTCGGACTGACCAAGATGGCCGAGTCGAGCCCCGGCCTGACCTACGCCAAGCTGTCCTGGCTACAAGCCTGGCATATCCGCGATGAAACCTATTCGGCGGCCTTGGCCGAGCTGGTCAATCACCAGTACCGCCATGCCTTCGCTGCCCATTGGGGCGACGGCACCACCTCATCCTCCGATGGCCAGCGCTTCCGCGCTGGCGGCCGGGGTGAGAGCACCGGGCACGTCAACCCGAAGTACGGCAGCGAGCCAGGACGGCTGTTCTACACCCACATCTCCGACCAATACGCGCCGTTCAGCACACGCGTGGTGAATGTCGGCGTCCGAGATTCCACCTATGTGCTCGACGGCCTGCTGTATCACGAGTCCGATCTGCGGATCGAGGAGCACTACACTGACACGGCCGGTTTCACCGATCACGTCTTCGCCCTGATGCACCTGCTGGGCTTCCGCTTCGCGCCACGCATCCGCGACCTCGGCGAAACCAAACTGTACGTGCCGCAGGGCGTGCAGGCCTACCCGACGCTGCGCCCGCTGATCGGTGGCACCCTGAACATCAAGCACGTGCGCGCTCATTGGGACGACATCCTGCGCCTGGCCAGCTCGATCAAGCAGGGCACCGTTACCGCCTCGCTGATGCTGCGCAAGCTCGGCAGCTATCCGCGTCAGAACGGCCTGGCTGTCGCCCTGCGCGAACTGGGCCGGATCGAGCGCACGCTGTTCATCCTGGACTGGCTGCAAAGTGTTGAACTGCGCCGCCGCGTGCATGCCGGCCTGAACAAAGGTGAGGCGCGCAACTCGCTGGCCAGGGCGGTGTTCTTCAACCGCCTTGGGGAAATCAGGGATCGGAGCTTCGAGCAGCAGCGCTACCGGGCCAGCGGCCTCAACCTGGTGACGGCGGCTATCGTGCTGTGGAACACGGTGTACCTGGAACGCGCCACCCAGGGGTTGGTCGAGGCCGGCAAGCCGGTGGACGGCGAGCTGCTGCAATTCCTGTCGCCGCTGGGCTGGGAGCACATCAACCTAACCGGCGATTACGTCTGGCGGCAGAGCCGCAGACTGGAAGACGGGAAGTTTCGGCCCTTACGGATGCCCGGAAAACCTTAGCGTACGATTTTTTCCGAATTCTGCGGGCTCCCCTCTTACATCATGAGTAGCCAACTTCGCGTTGATGGCGGACAGCGAGCACCACGATGACATCCGGTTCAATGCGATAGCGGGCTAAATAGCCGCTGTCACCAAAGGGGATCACCCACTCACGAAACGCCTCTGGCAGTCCTTCTATGGGGCGGCCCATTGAGGGTTGGGCTGCGAGCTGGCGTAGGGACAGCTGGATTGTTGTTGCGGCCCGCTGTGCGACCTGCGGGCTTTTAGGGCGCAGGAATTCACGTAGGCGTTGCAGGTCTCGCAGGGCGGCAGGGGCAAAGATCACTGGTGGCATGCAGGAGGCGCTCCTTCGGCATCAGTGCCCCAAGAGGCTAGCCACTGATCCACATCTTGAGCGGTGGCATACTGGCCGGTCTCCTGGAACTCCTGCCAGGCCTCCAGAGTGTCGCGGTGGAAGGTCTCGCGCAGTTCTTCGCGCTCGACATACTGGCTGATGGCTTCGCGCATGAGCCAATGGGCTGAGCGTTCGCGGGAGGTTGCCAGGCGTTTGATGCGTTCCTGGGTATCGGCGTCGAGTTTGATCGAGACCGGTTTGGATTGTGTGGGCATGGTGGTACTCCAAGGTAATACCTGTGATTACCCATAGCATACCATTGAGCCCGTTTTCTTGATCAGGTTTTTGGGCTGTGAGGGCTTCTGGCGTCCAGCCAGGACAGCGAGGGGTGGCAGCTATTAGCGCTGATCTCTTGAATCAAATACTCATTTGATGTTTTACTCTTTTACTTATTCACTTGGTTGAGTTAAGAGGTGGGCATGCTGGTTATATCGGTGTTGAACCAGAAAGGAGGGAGCGGCAAAACCACAATTGCCACTCATCTAGCGCGAGCCTTTCAGGTGGCTGGTCACGATGTGCTGTTGATCGACAGCGATCCCCAGGGAAGTGCAAGAGATTGGTCCGCAGTGCGTGATGAGCAACCGGTGCCAGTGGTGGGGATAGATAGGCCAACCATTGAACGCGACATCA
>NZ_JAPCJD010000091.1:0-14396 GCF_027707845.1 Aeromonas sp. QDB14
GTACCACCAATCAGCAGTTGGCCACCTCTCGCCATTCATCCATGAGTGTCGCACTTATTATCTGAATTCCCGTTTTAATCCATATCAAGCAGAACAAAATCAACAAGTTAAGGATAAGTCGGGTTATTTTCTCATTTACCTATAAAAGAAGAGGGATAGCCGCCCCCACCCTCCGTTCCCCGGAAAACGCTCTCGCCATAAAAGCAGATGAAAATACTGCAAAAAATCGTTTTTTCGATATCGGCACCGGAGTGACAAGCGACTTATCGATAAGTTCAAAAATAATCAATAAAATTGTAAAAATCGAACTTAACAACATCTTTACATAAGTTGACGCGGCATTTACGGAATAAAACGCCAAAAATATTCCATCAAGTGCATATTCCCATCTAATTCCCCCTGCAGCCCCCATCCCCGCCGCTCCATTTGACGTCCATCACCAAACCTTGATAAGCCTTACGCACCGCTCCAACGAGGGCGGTAATGGAAGCAAACAATAAACAATCAGGAAGGATACTAGCGATGCTTAGGAAAAGCAGACTCTCTGCTGCCGTAGCGTTTGCCTTGGCGAGCGCGGCAGTTGTGGCCACCCCTGTCCTGGCCGAAGAGGGCCAGAACGTAGAAAAACTGCAAAAAATCAAGGTCACCGGCTCCCGGATCTCCCGGGTCGATGTGGAAGGCTCCACCCCGGTCGTCTCCGTGACCAAGGCGAAAATCGAGCAATCCGGTCAGCAGACCGTCGCCGATTACCTCAAGCAAGCCTCCTACAACTCCTTTGGCGGCGTCTCCCCTGCCTCCGGCAGCTCCTTCCAGTCCCAATCCACCGTCGGCCTGCGCGGCCTGGGTTCCGAGCGTACCCTGGTTCTGCTGAACGGCAAGCGGGTAGCGGGTTCCCCCACCATGGGCGGCACCTCCATCAACCTCAACACCATCCCCATGGCCGCCGTTGAGCGGGTCGAGGTCAACCTGGACGGCGGCTCCGCCATCTACGGTTCCGACGCCATTGGTGGCGTGATCAACGTGGTGCTCAAAGAGGGCTACGAAGGGCTGGACTTCCAGGGCCGCATTGGCTCCCCGAGCGAAGAGGGCGGCGACGAGAAGAGCGGCTCCATCGTGGCAGGGGTGGCCGGCGAGAAGGGCTCCCTGATGGCGGTCTACGAGCACGACAAGAAGGACGTCATCTACAGTCGCGATCGGGACTATCTTGCCAAGCAGGGCAACGACTCCCCCAGCGCCTACGGCCGCAACGTGGAGGGGATCACGGGTCTAGACGCCAACGGCGACCCCATCTGGAAATACGGCCCCCTGGCCGGCGCCACCAATGCCGACGGCTCATGCAAGGAGCCCTTCGTCGGCTTCGAGGGCGGCTGTAACTTCAACTACGGCCAGGTCGCGGCCACCACGGCCTCCCGCAGCCGTGACACCCTGTACGTAAACGGTCGCTACCACATCAACGACAACGTGGACTTCGTGCCGCAGATCATCGGCTCCCGGGTCGAGAGTTTCGGCCGCTTCGCCCCGGCCGCCGGCGCCTTCACCATTGACCCGGCCAACCCGAAGAACGCCCAGTTCTTCACCGACAACGGCCTGGATGCCGCCGCCACCCAGGGTCTGGGTGAGGCTGCCTACGCCTACTACCGCTTCAGCAACGTCGGTCCCCGTGACAACTATGTCACCGACACCACCGGCAGCATGAACCTCGGCTTCGAAGGCACCATCGCCACCGAAAGCGTCGGCGACATGCAGTGGAACGCCGGCTACATGTACTCCAAGACCGACAACAAGGAAAACGGCACCGGTTACGTGCTGAAGTCCGCCGCCCAGCAGGCGATCGCCGACGGCAAGTTCGTCGGTGGCGAGTTCGACCCCCAGAGCACGGCCTCCATGGCCGCCGACACCAGCCGCCGCGCCACCATGGACTTCTACCAGTGGTACGCCGGTGTCCAGTGGGACATGGGTGAACTGCCGGCCGGTCCGGTCAGCTGGTACGCCGGTGCCGAGTACAACGACTGGGTCTATGCCGACAAGTACGACGCCCAGTCCGAAGCCGGCAACATCATCGGCTCCGCAGGCAACTCCTCCGGTGGCGTGCGTGACGTGACTGCCGCCTACATCGAGTCCCTGGTGCCCATCACCGAGCAGATCGAGCTGAACGTGGCCGGTCGCTTCGACAAGTACAGCGACTTCGGCAGCGCCTTCTCCCCCAAGGCGAGCCTGCGTTACCAGCCGCTGGACAACCTGATGCTGCGCACCTCCTGGTCCCGTTCGTTCCGCGCCCCCAGCCTGAGCGATCTCTACTCGGCTGATTCCGAGTCCGCCGACTGGGCGAAGGATTACGTCTACTGCGAGGCCAACGGCATCTCCGCGGCAGACTGCCCGAACCGCCAGTACACCACCACCCGTACCTCCAACGAGGATCTGAAGGAAGAGACCGCGGACACCTGGAACTTCGGGGTGGCCTACAGCCCGGTGGATGACCTGAACCTCTCCCTGGACTACTACACCATCAAGATCGAGGACGTGATCCAGCTGAACTCCCTGCAGTCTCTCATCTATGACGAACTGAACAGCGGCAGCTCCAGCAGCATCACCCGCAACAGCCAGGGCAAGATCGGTAGCGCCATCGCTCCCATGGTCAACCTGGGGACCCTCGAGACCTCCGGCCTCGACCTGAAGGTGGATTACACCTACGACCTGAACTACGCCACCGTGCGTTATGACCTGGGCGGTACCTACATCCTGAAATACAAGGAAGGTCTGTACGCCGGTGGTCCCGTCATCGACAAGATCGGCCAGAACGGTCTGCCCCAGATGCGCTTCAGCTCCGGTGTGGGTATCAACGTTCCCCAATGGTGGAACATGGATACCTACCTGAGTGCGAATTACATCGACTCCCAGAGCCAGGACTACATCGCCAATACCGGTGAGGAAGTGGGCCACATCGCGTCCCAGACCACCTGGAACCTGAACGTCGGTGTGGAAGCGCCCTGGAACGGCAAGATCCAGGTCGGCGTGAAGAACATGTTCAACGTGGGCCCGTCCCTCGAGAGCGATGGCTTCACCTATGACGACGAGCTCTACAGCATCGACGGTCGCATCTACTACCTCGACTACAGCCAGAAGTTCTAATCCACCAGCAAACCACAAGCCGGCCCGTTCGGGCCGGCTTTGCCCAAGGTCCCAAGGAAGTTACGGAGATAGGGTAATCCTATGAAGACAAGGACAATTACAATGAAGAAAGCGCTCCTCGGCAGCCTGATTTCGGCTGCCTTGCTGACCAGCTTCAATCTGAGTGCCGCCACCGCCGGTCAGGCTGTGGACGCTCAAGCCGCCACCGACAATGCATCCAAAGTTTCCCAGCAGAAGATCGACAGCTACGCCGAGTCTGCCGAGTCTGCCCTGGCCCAGTACAAGGCCGCCCTGCGCCAGGTGGACAGCCTGCGCGCCTACAACGAGCAAGTGGGCAAGATGGTCGACTCCCAGAGCGCCGAACTCGCCTCCATGCAAAAGCAGATCGCCCAGATCGACCAGACCAGCACCGAAGTGGTGCCCCTGATGCTCAAGATGATCGACTCCCTCGAGCAGTTCGTCTCCCTGGACCTGCCGTTCCAGAAGGTGGAGCGTGAGGACCGCGTGGCGGCCCTGACCGATCTCATGAACCGGGCCGACGTCACCATCTCCGAGAAGTACCGCAAGATCCTCGAGGCCTACCAGATCGAGGAGGGCTTCAGCCGCACCATCGAAGCCTACAAGGCGAGCCTGGACAAGGATGGGGACGAGAAGACCTACGAGTTCCTGCGCGTCGGCCGCATCGCCCTGCTCTACCAATCCCCGGATGGCAACGAGACCGGCATGTGGAACAAGAAGACCCGCCAGTGGGAAGTACTGCCCCAGGAGTATCGCAGTGCGGTTGAACAAGGCCTTCGCATCGCGAAGAAGCAGGCGCCCCCCGCCCTCATCAAGCTGCCGGTTCAAACTGCGGAGAAAGCATCATGAAAGGAATCAAACTTGCCATCGCCTCGCTGATCGCGGGCGCTACCCTGGTCACCCTGCCGGTGACCGCCGCCGAGAAGCCGGTGGATCTCAACGCCCTGCTCAATCAGGTCAAGGCCGCCAGCACCAGCGAATCCCAGCTCAACAAGGAGCGGGAAGCCCGCTTCCTGGCTGACAAGAACGAACAGGGGGCCCTGCTCGCCAAGGCCAAGGCGGATCTCGCCGCCGAAGTCGCCAGGGGCGAAAAGCTCAAGGCCACCTTCGATGCCAACGACAAGCAGCTCACCGAGCTGACCGAGACCCTGCGCCAGCGCTCCGGCAACATGGGCGAGATGTTTGGCGTGCTGCGCCAGTTCGCCGGCGAGTTCAAGGGGATCTTCAACGCCTCTGCCCGCCGGGTCGAGCATCCGGAGCAGACCGCCCTGCTGACCCGCCTGGCCGAGAGCAAGGAGCTGCCCTCCAGCGATGACCTGACCGCCTTCTGGACCACCACCCTCAGCCGCATGGTCGACGGTGGCAAGGTGAGCCAGATCCCGGCCACCGTGGTCTATGGCGAAGGCAACCAGGCCGAGAAGACCGTCACCCAGATCGGTGAGTTCAACACCGTCTCCGAAGGCAAGTACCTCACCTTCGTGCCGGAGACCGGCAAGTTCGAGCAACTCTCCCGCCAGCCCGAGAACGCGGTGCTGGAACCGGTCGCCAAGTTTGAACAGGGTGGCGGCAGCGTCGAACCCATCTTCATCGACCCGTCCCGTGGCGTGATCCTCTCCCTGCTGGTGCAGTCGCCGACCCTCAAGGAGCGCATCGATCAGGGTGGCTCCGTGGGCTACGTGATCCTGGCGCTGGGTGTCATCGGTACCCTGCTGGCCCTGTTCTGCGGTGCCCGTCTTTCCCTCATCGGCGGTGCCATGCGCAAGCAACTGAAATCCGAGCAGATCATCAAGGGCAACCCCATCGGCGAGATGCTGGGTGCCTACCAGGATCACCGGGGTGACAACATCGAGGATCTGGAATCCAAGCTCGACGAGATCATCCTGCGCAACGTGCCCAAGCTGGAGAAGGGCATCAGCCTCATCAAGCTGATCGCCTCCGTCGCCCCGCTGCTGGGCCTGCTGGGTACCGTGGTCGGGATGATTGCCACCTTCCAGGCCATCACCCTGTTCGGTACCGGCGATCCCAAGCTGATGGCGGGCGGTATCTCCGAGGCCCTGGTGACCACCATGCAGGGTCTGGTCGTGGCCGTGCCCATGCTGTTCCTCTACACCATCGTGCAGACCCAGAGCCGCCGTCTGATCCAGGTACTGGAAGAGCAGAGCGCCGGTTTCGTTGCCCGTTATCAGGAACGTCTGCACGCCGCCAAAGCCGCAGCCTAAGGAGTCACCCATGTGGTTCTGGTTGATTGAAGAAGTCGAGTCGGTCCGCCGGTTTCTGGGATTGGGGGGCGACGTGCTGGTCGCCCTGTTCTTCCTGACCCTGATGATGTGGGCCCTGCTGCTGGAGCGCTGGTTCTACTTCATGGCGGTCTATCCCCAGCAGGTGAAGCAGACCAAGACGGCCTGGCTGGCCCGCACCGATCACCTCTCCTGGTCTGCCAGGCAGATCCGCCGCGAGCTGGTCTCCCGGGTCGCCATGGCGGTGGACAAGGGGATGCCGGTCATCAAGGTGCTGATCGCCCTCTGCCCGCTGATGGGGCTGCTTGGGACCGTGGTCGGCATGGTGCAGGTGTTCGATACCCTGGCCATTACCGGCACAGGCTCCCCCAGGGCGATGGCCTCGGGGATCTCCAAGGCGACGGTACCGACCATGGCGGGCATGATTGCCGCCCTTTCCGGCCTGTTTTTTGTCAGCCGGCTCGATCACAAGGCCAAGTTGGCGGTGCAGAAGCTGGAAGACAACCTGAAACACGGCTGATGCAGGATGCACATCCCCGGCCGGGCCATGCCCGCCGGGGCACAGAACAAGCAAGGAGTTTTTTGCCATGAGAAAACGTCACAGCGACAGCGGTGCTGACGAGGCGGCCATCGATTTGACCCCCATGCTGGACATCGTGTTCATCATGCTGATCTTCTTCATCGTCACCACCTCGTTCGTCAAGGAGTCCGGCGTGGAGATCAACCGCCCGAGCGCCAGCACGGCCGAGACGGTGAAGAAGGGGAACATCATGGTCGCGGTCCGCGAGAACGGCCAGGTCTGGGTCGACAAGCGCATCGTCGAAGTGGGCGCGGTGCGTGCCAACATCGAGCGGCTGCGGGCGGAGAACCCGGAAAGCGCCGTGGTGATCCAGGCCGACAGCGAATCCCGTTCCGGTCTGGTGGTGCAGGTCATGGACCAGATCCGCATGGCCGGTGTCCAGAACATCTCCATCGCCGCCGACAAGAGCAGCTGATGCCGGAGCGAATGCCATGAGATACCTGATATCGTTAGCGGTCTCCTGCGTGGTGGTGTTCTTCCTGTTTCTGGGAATGAACAAGCTCATCACGCCGGATCACCGGGAGCTGACGGAGCGGGAGGACGTCACCATGACCGACTTCATCCGCCTCAAGCCTCAGGAGACCTTGCAAGAGAAACAACGGGAACTGCCCAAACCGCCTCCCCCGAAACGCCCGCCTCCCCCGCCCGAGATGGAGGTGGCGAGCACGGACAGGCCTAAGATGGACAGCTCCCCCATGGACATGCCCAAGCTCGACATCCCGGTCAACATCGGTGGCGGCAACGCCCTGGGTGCCTACAGCACCGGCGGCGGTGGCGGCGGCATGGGCGGCAACAACGGCGCCATCCCGATGGCGACCTTCGAGCCCATGATGCCCCGCAAGGCGGCCCTGGCCGGTCTTGCGTCCGGCAAGGTGCTGGTGGAGTTCACCGTCACCGAGCGCGGTACCGTGAGCAACATCCGCATCGTCAAGGAAGAGCCCCGCAGCTATGACCTCGGCAAGGCGGCGCGCCAGACCATCGCCAAGTGGACCTTCAAGCCGGCCATGGTGGACGGCAAGCCGCAGGCCAGTCGCATGCAGCAAGAGATCGAGTTTGCGACCAACTAAGGAGGGTGGCGATGAAAAAGTTACATACCCTGATCCTCGCCCCGGTGGCCATGGCGGTGCTGCTCAGCACCGCCACCTGGGCCGCCGAACAACCCGCCCTGTCTGACCGCGCCTACCGCGCGGTCAACAAGGCCCAGGCGTTGATCACCGAGAAGAAATACGGCGAGGCCAATGCCAAGCTGCAGGAGGCGCTGTCCGGCGCCGGCGAGCGGGTCTACGACAAGGGGGTCATTTTGCAGACCCTGGGCTTCGTGGCGGCGCAGCAGGAGAAGTACGGTCAGGCGACCAAGTACTTCGCCGACGCCATCGCCACCGGCGGCCTGCCGCCCCCGGTGGCCCAGCAGGTGCGCTACAACCTGGCCCAGCTCTACATGGCGGAGGGGAACTTCAAGGGTTCCATCAACACCATGAAGGAGTGGTTCGCAAACCTTGGCAAGGACGAGAAGCCGACCCCGCACGCCTACATCACCCTGGCCAACGCCCATGTGCAGCTCAAGCAGTACAGGGAAGCCATTCCGGCGGTGGACAACGCGATCAAGCTCTCCGCGGGCAAGGCGCCGGAGTCCTGGTACCTGCTGAAGATGGCGGCCCACTACGAGCTGAAACAGTACAAGCCGGCTACCGAGGTGCTGACCGCCCTGGTGGACCGCTACCCGGAGAAGAAGAAGTACTGGACCCAGCTCTCGGCCATGCACATGCAGGCGGGCAACGATGCCAAGGCCCTGGCGGCACTGGAAGGGGCCTACAACCTCGGCATGCTGACCGAGGCCAACGAGTTGCAGCGGCTCGCCAACTACCTCGCCTTCGCCGGCATTCCCCACCGCGCCGCCCGCGTGATGGAGAAAGCCATGAAGGAGGGGCAGATCGAGAGCACCGCGGCCAACTACAAGACGCTGGCCAACTACTGGCATCAGGCCAAGGAGCTGGACCCGGCCATCGACACCCTGGCCAAGTCCTACAAGCTGGCCCCCAATGCCGAGCTGCAGCTCAAGATGGCGCGCATGATGATCCAGAGCAAGCGCTACCAGGATCTGGTGGCCTTCGCCGCCAAGCCTGCCGCCAACGCCAGCGGCGAGCAGCGGGCGGACCTGAAGTTCCTGACCGGGGTCGCCTATTTTGAGCAGCAAAAGCCCAAGGAGGCGCTCTCCGCCTTCACTCAGGCCGCCCAGAACGGCAACGTCAGTGGTCGTGCTTCCCCCTGGATCAGCTTCTTGAAAGAGCAACAGAGCGGCGCCGTCACCCAATAAAGCTGCGCGGCCCGGCTGGCGGGGCGGGGATCTTCCCGACTCGGCATCCGGGCCGCGACACATCGACAAGGGGGTCACCCCGCAGATTGCCTTGGTGGCAATTGGCCGCTCTTCGGAGCGGTCTTTTTTATGGCACCGCCCCTGCCCTTTTCCCCTCCTTCTCCTGATACAAGGCACAAAAAAATCCGGAGCCTGGGCTCCGGATTGGGTCATTGCCTTGCGAGAGAACAGGCCATGCAAAGTGCCGGCCTGCCGCTCAAACGGTCATCAGTAGCTGCACACCAGCTTCCAGCTGCCGTCGCCCACTCTGAGTTCGCTGCTGGTATAGCAGCCTGGACAACTCAGTAGCTGCATATCAGTTTCCAGCTGCCGTCGCCCGCCTTGGGCTCGCTGCTGGTCCACCAGTTGGCCTGCCACACCGCCTTGCCGTTGGTCATGCGGTCGGTGCCATTGGCGTGATCCCCGCGCGGCCAGGTCGGATAGGCATTGTAGTCCGCCGGGTTGACGTTCTGGCTGGCACAGGTGGTGCCACCGCTGCCGCCGTCACCACCGCCACTGCTGCCCAGCACCGCCTCGGCCAGGGCCGGGAAGTCGGACTTCAGGCCTATAGTCTGGCTGCCGGCAATCAGGCGCATGCCGCTCGGCACGCCGGCGGCCGGCAGGTAGTAGGTCATGGCCACTTCCACGTCGGTGCCCGGCGTCCAGGCTTTCCAGGCCGGCAGCGTCAGAGCCACCTTGTGGAAGTCCTTCTCATTGGCGATGCCGTCCGAGTTCTGGTTGCCACCACTCTCCACCACTTTCAGTCCCATGCCGCTCTGGTCGGTGATGGTGTCTGAGGTGGAGGTGGGGACCAGGAACTCGATGCGGGTGCCGCCCGGAATGGTCTGGGTCGATTTGTTGGTGAGCTTGAGGGTCGGGTTGATCGGGTAGTTGGAGTCCCCTTCCTTGAAGCCGGAGAGGCTCACGCCGATGTCGAGCTGGGCAGCCGGAGCCGGCAGATCATTCTGCTTCAGGGCCGCCTTGTCGGCCTTGCTGAACTTCTCGTAGGCGAGGCTGGTGAGGGTGCTGCCCATCACGTACTCGTTCTTCGCGGCGTCGAAGTCATAGTCCCCCGCCATCTCCCAGAACATGACGCCCCCCAGGTCCCGCTTGACGATGTAGTCGAGCTTGTGACCCATGGACTCTTCATCTTCGGTGGAGAGGAACACCTTCTTTTGCTCGTTCCAGAGCCAGGACGCATGGGCCTTGTCGTCGTAGTAACGCACATACTGGCCTTGCATCACGTGGGCCGGGTTGTTGGGATCCAGACCCCAGGCCTGGCCGTAGCTCGGCAGGGTGGTGATGCCGAGGCTGGCCGCGTGCTCCAGGTTCTTGGCATGCCACATGGGCACGGCGCCGCCGCCAATCTCCTTGCCGTTCTTGTCAAGGTCATGCCAGATGTTGTCGATGCCGACCGCCCCGTTGCCGCAGGGGACAGTGCTGCCCCCCGTACCCGGCTGACAATCGCTCTGGCTCGGCAGCGCCGCCTTGCCCCCCAGGCCATGGGTGCCACCGGTGACCCCCTGCCAGCCGCGGGTGTAGTAAGGCACCCCTATGTTGATCTTGCCCGCCGCCATGGCACCCCGGAAGTAGTGGGCCGCCCAGGCGGAGTTGAGATAGCCGATGCCGCCAAACTGGGCCTGGGTGTAGACACCCCACTGGGACAACTCGGGATCCGCCTTGTTGTCGAACAGGGCGGCGTTGTGACCGACGAAGTGGTTCCAGGCACCGTGGAAGTCATAGGTCATCAGGTTGACGTAGTCGAGGTACTGGGTGACCTGGAAGTTCTCCATGCCGCGCAGCAGGTAGGCCGAGGCCGGCGAGGCGATGGTCAGCATGTACTTGCGACCGTCCTCGGTGCCGGCGCTGTCGAGCTTGTTGCGCAGGGTCTTCATCAGCACTTCATAGTTCGCAAAGAGCTTGTCGCGACACTGGTTGGAGAGCGGGAAATCGTTGGGGTTGCCCGCATCCTTCATGGAGGTGGGGTACTCGTAGTCGATATCCACCCCATCGAAGCCGTACTGGCGGATGAAGCCCACGGCCGAGTCGGCAAAGGCGTTGATGCCGGCGGTGTTGACCGAGCAGTCGCCCTTGGTGGTGGCGGCGTAGAAGCCGCGGGTATCGGCCCAGCCCCCGACGGAGATGAGGGTCTTCACGTCCGGGTACTGCTTCTTGTACTTCGACAGCAGGTTGAAGTGACCCTGATAGGCAAACTCCGGATCCATCTCGGCGCCCGGCACCCCGTTCCAGGTCAGCTTGGTAGCGGCGTCATCCACCTTGATGGTGTGACTCTGCTCGTCCACCGCCGCGAAGGCGTAGTTGATGTGGGTGATCTTGTCCCAGGGAATGTCGCTCACCAGGTAGGCGGGCAGGCCGTTCTTGCCGGTGCGCCAGGAGGTGAAATACCCGATGACGCGGCGGCCGTGGTCATCCCCCATGCACTCGCTGCCGTCGGCGCGGTAGATCTGGCGCACGTCGCAGGAGAGATTGCCGCCGGTAGGGGGCAGGGCCGCTTCTTCCACCTGCACGTCCACCTGGGCCGACTCGCCAGAGAGGTTGCTCTTGTCGGTCGCCACCAGCTTGAGGCCGGTCAGCCCCTTGTTCTGGGGCGTCCAGCTCAGCTGCCAGGGGGCGCTGGTGTCCTCGCCCACCTTCTGGCCATTCACGAAGAGCTCGACCTTGGCGACGTCGTCATTGGCATCGGTGACATTGCCGCTCACGGTGAGGGCGCGGCCCAGGGTCACCCTGGCACCGGCGGCGGGGCTTGCGATGCTCACCCTGGGCGCCTCTGGCGCCACCACGGCGGCGACCTTGAAGCTCGAATCCGCCTCGCTCAGCACCTTGCCGTCTTTATCCAGCGCCCGGGCCTTGAGGGCGTGATTGCCCGCACCGGCGGCAGACCAGCTGGCACTCCAGGGAGAAGCCGTGGCGGTGGCGACCAGAGCGCCGTCGATGAGGTATTCCACCCGGGCGAGCGCCGTGACCGGGCCGCTCAGCGTCACCGCCAGGGCCACACTGGCCCCCTCGCTGACGCTGGCACCCACGGCGGGGGAGCCGATGGCGACGACCAGGGACGGTGGCGGCACCTCGCCACCATACAGCTTCCAGGCATCGGCCCAGACCACCCCCACCCCGGGGGCGTAGTGATAGGGGGACGCGCCGCACCAACCGGAGTAAGGGAATTCCTTGCATTCATAGAGGGCGCCTGCATTGCTGACGATGTCGCCAGCCTTGTAGGCGGTGCCGGCCTGATAGGCGGGGTAAGCGGCCTGCGCCCAGACAGGGACGGCCGCAAGGGCGACCAGCATGGCAAGCCTGCTGGGCCTCAAGATCTGTTGCATATTGTTATCTTCCTTGTTTTGTCTTGGCTTCAATACCGGGAAAAGCGCAATCGCAACAGGGAACAAGGGAGCGACAACAGGCCATGGACGGGCCACAAACCCTCAAGTCACCCTGGGTAACCCCGCTGTCTGGCCCGGATGGGACAGATCGGAGGCTTTGCGTCCCGGCATCACTGCCGGTTTGCCCTTTGCCTGGGTTCCGTGAGGAACGGCTCGAGTATAGGAAGCAAGTGACCACTGCTCAATCTTTATTCTCGAAGGAAAATATGTGAATGCTGGCGGCCTCACACTTTTCGCTCCCACCTGATGACAAATAGATCATCAATATCAAACTGTTAGCCACGTCAAAAAATGGCAGATGGGCTCCTTTGTCTCCTCATAATGTGCGTTGGTTCACTGGTCAGAGCTGCCAGAAATGTGACAATGCGCACCCTTGGCCACGATGCCAAGGCTATGGAAACACTGGCAAAAATAAAAAAAGGAATACCCATGAAAGGAACACCTACCCTGCTGTCGCTGGCCGTGGGGCTCGCGCTCGCGTCCCCCTCTCTCTACGCCGCCGGCTTCAGTTGCCCGGCCGACAGTGCCCTCACCCCCATCCCCGCCATCCAGGGCAGTGGCGACAAGAGCCCCCTCGTCCCGGACGATCAGTTCGAAAGCGCCCAGAGCGTCTCGGTCAAGGCAGTAGTCTCGGGTCTGGGGGAAAGCCTCAACAAGGGCTTCTACCTGCTGGATGTGCAGGGGGACGGCAACCCCGAGACGTCGGACGGCATTTTCGTCTACCTCAACGACAAGAACTTCGCCAGCAAGTACCCGGACATCCAGCCGGGCGCCCTGGTCTGTCTGGAGGCCAAGGTCGAGGAGTATTACGGCCACACCCAGCTCAAGCCCCTGTTTGACGGCAGCACGCCGCGCCTGACAACCCTGGCCCAGGGCGCCGCCCCGGCCGCCACGGCGCTGCGGGTACTGGAGGGGGAAACCCTGGCCCGAGCCCTGGAGCGTCACGAAGGGATGCGAGTGCGCCTTGACGCCGACAGCGCCCTCAAGATAAGCCGCAACTTCAGCTACGACTATGCCGCGCGGCGCAACAACCTGGTGCTCGCTCACGGCGCCCCGCTGATGAAGCCGACCCAGCGCCATGTGGCGAGCAGCCCCGAGGCCGTGGCGCTGGCCGAGGCCAACGCCAGCAACCGCGTCTTCCTCGAGTCGGACTTCAAGGCGGGGGACGGCAAGCTCCCCTGGCTGCCCGCCTGGGAGCCGGAGCAGGGTTACCTGCGCATCGGCGATGCCCCGATCAATCTGGAGGCCATGGTCGGCTACAGCTACAACGAGTACCGCCTTATCGTGCCCCGGGATCAGACCATCACCGCGGGGGATCTGCTGCGCACCGGCGACAACGACCGCCAGAGCGCCCCGGCCCGCGTGGATGGCACTGACCTTCGCATCGGCAGCTTCAACGTGCTCAACTACTTCACCAGCCACTCCAGCGTGGGGGGCGCCCTCAACGTGCTCTGTGCGGATCAGGCGGATGCGGACAGCGCCAAGGGTTGCAACCGCGGCGCCAAGAGCCTGGAGGAGTTCCAGTTGCAGCGCGCCAAGATCGTCAACGCCATCACCGAAATGGACGCCGACCTGCTCGGCCTGATGGAGATGGAGAACAACGGCTTTGACGAGCACGCCGCCCTCCACGATCTGGTGGAGAGCCTCAACGCCAGGCAGAAGGAGGCGAGCAAGCACTACGCCTTCGTCACCCTGCCCAAGGCCCTGCTCACGGAGGATCGCTTCTTTGGCGGCGACGCCATCATGGTGGCCATGATCTACCGCCCCGCCCTGCTCACCCCGAGCGGGGATGCCGACGTCATCCCCCTGCCCCAGCAGCGCTACACCACGGGCGGCGTCACCAAGAGCGCCGGTCAGCGGGACTCCCTGGTCCAGCGCTTCACCGTGGCGGGCAGCGACGCCCCCCTGACCCTGGTGGTCAACCACCTCAAGTCCAAGGGGTCGGGCTGCTATGAGAACGGGGATGGCAAGACGGAGCCTGCGGATCGGCAGGGCAAGTGCACCGAGTTTCGGGTGAGCGCCGCCAAGGTGCTGGGGGAGGCGGTGAGCAAGATGCCGGGCCAGGTGCTGCTGGTGGGGGACTTCAACTCCTACGCCAAGGAGGATCCCATCCGTGTGCTGACCGACTATGCGCCGGTCGCGGGGGAGCGCCAGATCCGCTCCGCCTCCCACACCTACATCGGCGACAAGCCCTATGAGCAGATGGGCCGGACGGTGGCCAAGGGTTACGGCCTGGTGGATCTGAACGTCAAGTTCAACCAGGAGAAGGCCATCTCCTACAGCTACGAGGCCGAGCTCGGCACCCTGGACTACGCCCTCGCCAACCCGGCGCTGGCTGACAAGGTGGTGGCGGTGGCCGACTGGCACATCAACTCCTTCGAGAGCAACCTGTTCGAATATGGCAGCGCCTACACCGGCGATCTCATCAAGTCGGACAACCCCTTCAGCGCCTCGGACCACGACCCCGTCATCGTCGACCTCAAGCTCAAGGAAGCGAGCAAGGGGGGTGGCGGCGCCATGGGCGCCCTGCTGCTGGCCCTGTTGCCGCTCGCCTGGCGGCGCCGTCGCTAAGACGCGGCATCCTCGATGCCAGGTGCAAAGCCCGCCATGGCGGCAATGCTGATCAGTTAAGGATCCATTGACCGATCCTTCTGC
Source organism: Aeromonas sp. QDB14 (assembly GCF_027707845.1). NCBI lineage: Bacteria > Pseudomonadati > Pseudomonadota > Gammaproteobacteria > Aeromonadales > Aeromonadaceae > Aeromonas > Aeromonas sp. QDB14. Next base: position 14,374 of record NZ_JAPCJD010000091.1, read on the forward strand.
TGTAGGACAATCCGGAACCAATC
>NZ_JAPCJD010000092.1:0-14104 GCF_027707845.1 Aeromonas sp. QDB14
TAGGCAGAGAAAATCCAAGCAAAACAACACGTTAGACGGTATTATTAATTCGCTTGCCGCTTAAGGTTCTGTACATGTAACAGCGCTAGCAACGGAAGCAGCTTGGGATCCAGATTGATAAAACAACCTGCCGCCAGCGTCATCGCCCTGTTTGCGTGCGTTGGCGAGTAGGTCAATTGCGTTTGCAGCAGCTGAGGCTTGTAGAGACACGCCTTGTGATTGCCCACCAGATCGATCACCACCAAGCGTTCTTTGCCTTGATAGAGGCGCAAGCCCCGCCCCAACTGTTGCAGGAACACGATGCGCGACTCGGTGGGACGCAGCATCAGCACGGTATCGATGGCGGGCAAGTCGGTGCCTTCGTTGAACAAATCTACCGAGAAGATGATATCGAGCTCGGCGGCGGCCAATTGCTCCTGGGCGGCTTGTCGCCCCTGACGGGAGCCCGCATAGACGGCTACCGCCCGCACTCCGGCTTGCTGGAAGACTCTGGCCATAAAATCGGCATGACGGGTCGAGATGCAGAAGGCCAGCGTGCGCTGCTGGCGTAAACGTCGCCACTGGCTAAGGGCGTGCTGAGCCCGCTTCTGACTGGCGAAGGCACTCTCCAGCGCATGGGGGTCAAACTGACCGTTGCGCCAAGGCAGCGCGGCATAGTCGATAGTGTCATCCAAAATGCCGTGATAGGTGAGCGGCACCAGCATCTTTTGCTCAATGGCGAGCGCCAGCCCCCGTTCAAAGACGAGATTGTTGTCGCACAGCGCCAGAATATCGGCCTGATCGGTGCGGTCAGGGGTCGCGGTCAGCCCGAGCAGGAAGCGGGGCTTGAAGTGGTTTAGCAAGCGCCGGTAGGAGGGTGAGGCGGCATGATGAAACTCATCGACCACCACGTAATCGAAGTGATCCGGTGCAAAGCGCAGCAGATGCCGACTCTTGCCCAGCGTCTGGATGGAGGCAAACAACAAGTCGGCCTCATCCTGCTGCTGACCGTGATAGAGGCCAGAATTTGCCTGCGGCGCCATGTGCAAGAAGGTCTGGCGCGCTTGGGTCAGGATCTCCTCCCGATGGGCAACAAACAGCAGGCGGGCCGCCTGCATCTGGCGCACATCAAAAGCCGCGAGCCAAGTCTTACCAAGGCCGGTCGCCATGACCACCACGCCCCGTTTATGCCCCTGTGCCCGCGCGGCTTGCAGCGCCATCAGCGCCTCTTGCTGCACGCTGTTGGGGATGGGGGCTTCACGCAGCTGCTCGGCGCTGCTGCGATGATCCCCGGTGAGCACCCGCAACTCCCGCAGCGCGCTCTGCCGATAGCGAGCGAGGTAGCCATCTATCCAGTCGTGGGTAAGGAGCACGACCCGCGCGTCTTGCGCCAGCCGCTCGATTTGAGCCGCGAGCTGACGCAGGCTGTGATGCGGCTCGCAGGGTCCGCTCGGCTCAGCCCTGAGCGACCAGTTCCACTCCAGCGACTCGGTAAGGGCGGCGGCAGAGATATTGCTGGAGCCGAGAAACGCCTGACCACCGATCACCGCTGGCGACCCTTCCTGGCCAACTTGCTGGCCTAGGTACTGGGCTGCGTGCTGGACAAACAGATAGGACTTGAGGTGAAAACCGCGATTGCCCTGACTCTGGTAGATCAGCGCGCAAGAGCGAGCGGGATCAAATTTGAGCAACTCGCGCAGCGCCACCGGCTGGGTCACCTCCAGATAGTCCGAGGTGATCACCCGAAGCCGTGCTCCTCGCGCCAGCGCCTCGTGCAGGGCACCGCGCAACAACACCAGCCCGCTTTGGCGAATAAAGGAGACACACAACTCAATGCGGCTACCCTCGCCACAACGGGCGATGGCGTCCAGCAGATGTGGCAACAGGGGATCGTTGAACTCCGGATCCCCCGCCTCTCCCCCGCTGATGAGCACGGGTGCACTCATGACCCGACCTTGCGCACGATGGCGTTAAGCCAACACTCCTGCTCGCGGCCGGGGCGTCGATCCGCAGTCTGCCAGATCTCGACCTCGCTCAGCGGCAACGGCGTTATCAGGGCTTGCAGCCCCGCCTCATCCAACTGGGTGAAGGCTCGGCCATCGCGCTCGGTCTCGTCTACCCCATATTTGAACGAGCAATAGAGCAGACCACCGTCGGCGAGTTGCTGGCACAGATGGACCATTACGGCATCCAATTCGGCACGGGGAACATGCAGCAGACTAGCACAGGCCCAGATGGCACCGACCGGCGCGGGAGCCACGAACTGATCGAAACGGCACAGTTGCACCGGCTGACCAAGCAGGCGCTCGGCGCGCAGGGCCAGCTCCGCGCTGGCATCGAACGCAGTGACCTGAAAGCCCTGCTCTCGGAAGTAGAGACTGTCCCGACCAGAGCCGCAGCCCGCATCGACGATATGAGCGCCGGGAGCGAGCAGAGGCAGGAAGCGCTGGTAAAGCGGCTGCATATCGACCGACAGCGTGCCTTCGACGAAGCTATCGGCGTGTTGGTTGTAGTAATCGATAGACATAGTAAGCAGGCACCTAGCAGAAAACGCTCAGATTAACAGAGAGTTAGGGGTAAAAAATCGAGTCAGTGCCATTTCAGACAATCCGCAGTACGGGAAGGCCAACTGGCACCTTCTTCGCTATTCATAAATGATCTATTGACCCTAACGGCGCTCAGTTCATGCTATCAAAAAGAGTGTTATTCTAAGCCTGAGAGCACGGTAGCTCTATGAAGCCAGATCACCAAATCGATCATTTCTACTATTTGGCCAAGATGTACGCTGCGTCAGCGATTCATCATGGCGGTCTAATAGATCAGAACCACAGTCTGGGTTCACTTTGCGCCCAACACTGCTGGCGGTGTGCTCTGCCCATCACATCTAACTTGCCCCAAGGAGTTGGTGCGACAAGTTGTGCCATTGGAGGACTGCAGGTTGCCGAGGCTATCTTTACGCCAGGTGACGGTCTCGCCGGTGCTGGGATTGCTGACCCGTACATTGCCTAGACTATCTTTGCGGTAAGTGGTGCCTTCGCTGCTGCGCACATTGCCGAGAGAGTCTTTGCGCCAGGTGGTGCCGCTTTGCGAATCCCTGACGTTGCCGAGACTGTCCTTGCGCAGGGTGCCGCTATTGCCATCATCACACTGGTAGCGGGTATTACCGAGGCTGTCTTTGCGATAGGTACAGTCGGCGGCCCCGGCACTCTGGACCACCAGCAGTAACAGGGCACCAGCTAACACGCCGAGCGGGGGTAACGAAGGTGACATAAACATGCTCCTTGGTTGGGGCTGACTGGGACTCTCTTCAAGCGGGTCCAGTATATGCCGCCTCAATACCCATGCCGATACTGGTTACATACACATGTCGCATTTTGGAGCAGATGCGGGGTGTCTGATCACCGAGCCGGCGTTTATCGGCGGGGTCTGCTGGACGACGATGGCAATGGGTTGCAACCCAGACAATCAAGGCGCCTGTGTAGCGCCTTGATTGTTTTACGCGATCTGCATCGTTAAACGACTATGCCGTCGGCGCCGTTTCCTCTATGGCAATCGTGCCGGGCTCTTCCAGAGCCTCGACGATCAATGACAACCGATCCTGTTCGAAGTCCATATGCATGGCGTCCAGTTGCGGCAGTGTCTTGCTGGCCTTCGCCGAGAGTTTGTTGAATCTCTCCACTTTGCCATACAGCCCTTGCTTGCCCACCAGCGCCTTGACCGTGTTGTTGTAGTGATTGCTGGCGGTGTTGAGCGTGCCGCCCAAGCTGCTCAGACGTTCGGCAACAAGGCAGACCTGGTTGTAGATGTCGCCGGCTTTTTCACTGATCTCGCGGGCCTCCGTATTGCTGCGTTCGATCATCCACAGATTTGATACCGTGCGCAGGATGGGGATCAGGGTCGTATGTGAGACCAGTACGATGCCCTTGTTGTATCCATACTCGAACAAATCCTTGTTGTGCTTCAACGCTTCGATATAGGCGGGTTCAATCGGCATGAACATCAGCACAAAGCTGGGGCTGTGCATGCCAATCAAGTTGATGTAATCCTTCGATGCCAGATCGTCGATATGCTTGCGCACCGCTTTGAGATGCTCTGCCATCGCCAGCTGATACGCCTCTGAGCTCTCGGCCGCTACCGCCCGATCATAAGCCACCAAAGAAACCTTGCTGTCGATGATGATGTGTTTGCCATCCGGCAGTTTGATCAGATAGTCGGTCTGCTTGTGCTTGCCTTCCGCATCCTTGAAGCTGCTCTGCACTTCGTAGTGGGCCGCTTCAATCAGGCCACTCATCTCCAGTGTGCGGCGCAGTTGCGCTTCCCCCCAGGCTCCGCGCTGCTGGGAATCGCCCTTGAGGGCCGACGTGAGGTTGTTGGCCTCCTTGCTCATATTCAGACCAATTTCCAGCACCTTCCGGATCTCGGCATTGAGCTGAGCGCTACCTTGCACCGAGACATCGTGCACCTCGTTGATCCGTTTCTGGAATCCTTCGATCTGCTCGCGAAATGGCTTGAGCAGGCTATCGATCCCGATCTGGCTGCTCTGAGTGAACGCCTTGCCCTTCTCGTCGAAAATCTTGTTGGCGAGGTTTTCAAACTCCTGTGCCAGTGTCTTCTTGGCATCGGCAAGTTGACCCAGCTGCTCCTGGAAGTGCTCTTCCCGCTTTTGCAGCGTGGTCTTGAGCTCGGTGTGTTCGTTATCAACCTGATGCAACCGCTCCTGCAGGCCGAGAATGGCGTTCTCACGCTCTTTCAGGGTCTGTTTGACATCCACCAGTTGTTCACGGACTTCGCGCTCCGCGCTCTGCAGGGATTGCGCATGTTTGCCTTCATTGGCCAACTTATCCTTGAGCTGGCTGATCTCATCATGGGCTGCTCGGTTTTGCCCATCAGCCAGATTCAAGCGTTCACGCAAGTCAGCGATCTGCTCTTTCTGACCACGGTTTTCGGCCTGTGCCGTCTCCAGACGCTTCTCCGCGTCATGTTGCTGCTCCTTGGCCGCGCTCAACTGCTGCTGCAAGGCCTCGCTGGCAGCCTTACGTTCGCTCAATTGCGTCGCCAACTCTTGCAGCTGCTCTTTGGCACCCTCTAGCTGGGTCTGCACCTTGCCGGCCTCCACCTGCTGCCCATGACATTGTTGTTCCGCCGCCTTGAGCTGCTCCTGAGCCTGTGCCAATTGCTGTGTCAGCAAGCCCTGTGCCTGCTGTGCCTGCCCCAGTTGGCTAGTGAGCTGACCGAGCCGGTTGCCGTGGCGCAGCGCCGCCACAAAGTAGCCAATCACGCAGCAAGCGACTGCAATGATGACGCTGATGACAATGATCTCCGTAGTCCACTGGCTGATTTGCATGAATACTCCTTAAGCGTGCTTGAAAGGCAGATGTAAGTGGTGCGAATAGTGCTTTTGCCCGGCGATAACCACGATAATCGCGTCAATGCCTATGCTGGCCACTACTGTGCAACAGGCTAACACGCCCGATTTCATGGAAACCGATGGTGACTCACTCTCCCGCCTGCTGATGCTCAACTGAGCAGAATGTTTATTAAAAATCCCGTTGGATGGCGACGTTCACAGGCTTGTCGGCCGCACCTTTGAGCATGGCGTCGAGCTTGTCGACGGGCTGGGATGGTATGCGGTCCCCGTGGTTGGCTCATCTTCCTATTCGACGTCTTCTTCGTCCGCTCGCGCGTGGCTCATGGCGCGGCCTTGGGCCGCAAACTCATTGCGACGCGCCCAGCTGAAATCCGCCAACACCAGATCCGGGTAATAGGCGCTGTTAGTGCCCATCATGACGCTGACCACAAAGTCCTGTATCACCTTCAAATACTGAATGAGGCCGTCCAGCGTGGGAGATGGCGCATGGATAAAGGCCAGGATCACCTCGGATACCTGAATGCCGACGGCAGCCAGCCCCTCACTGAGCGTGAAGGCGAGATCTTCCCCTGCGTGCCACCCCTCATCCAACTCGAAGTAATGGATGAGGGCCTTGCCAAGTTGCTCCGCCGTGCGCCACGCCTCCAGGCCGTGCACCTCCCCGGTCTGCCTGCTGATCGCACGCGTTACCCGTTTATTTTCCTCCACAACATCGGCAACGCTTCGCGCTGGGATGCCCTCGATATGCGGCGCCACCCCCTTGCAGAGCAGACAATGGAAGAAGGGAAACAGCAATTCATGCACGACGCTGGGCGAGCCGAAATAACCCGCTTGGGACGCCGTTTGCAGCATCTGCGCAAAGCCATCGGCGGGGACTTGCCCGGCGGCATAAAAGGCAATTTCGCTTTCGATGATCGATTTGGCCTCCTCCAAAGTCCAGCCGAAATGATCAGGATCCAGCGACAACCGCATTCTCGATGCCAGCCACCAACCTTCACTGTCACGAACAAAGAGCACTTCCGCCGCCTTGCCCCCCGTCCAGCTCCGGTATAGGTGGAGAGTTTCTCCTTCGAAATAGCAGAACCATTTGTACTCCATCGCCGGAGGGATAAATCCCTGTCGGATGTTGGCCATCTGCTCATCGCGAAAGCGCAGGCTCAGCGGAAGGGTGAGCGCATCTCGATGCAATGGTTGTAACCCTTGCCAATCATGCCGTGTCGCCGCCTTCATCCTTTATCTCCCAAGTCATCAGTTAAAACCCAGATGACTATATCGTTCGAGCAAAGCCGCTTCGATACTGGGGTTTTGCACATGTCGTATTTTCAAGCAGATATTTTCAAACTAATAGACAGATAAGAGGCAGGCGAGACGGACGGGGCAGTTCCTCACAACCACACGGCTTCCTGCTCCAGCGCCATCCCGCTGGCTTGCATTGACCGGATCAATTGCTTCACTTCCACGTCGAAATCGGCTGTCGCAGAGTGTGCCAGCATGGCGTTGAATTCGCGCTGGGTATCCTGCCAAAGCGTGGTACAACCGAAACGCTCGAGACGAGATGGCCACTCGGGCATCAACCACAGGGCCACGCTGTGGCCAAGACGGCTGCGAAGCCGGGCAAAGTTGAGCAGACCCACTCCGTCGTAGTCGGGAAAGAAGTGGATCGCAGGCGCCCGCTGGCGCAAGGCGAGCCAATCCAACAATGTGTTGGGCAATTGGCCACTGTAATAAGCAACACTGGCGGGCTGGGCGCAGGGTAGCCAGTCCAGCTGGTCAAACAGCGCCTGATTTTCCACAAGCCATAGCGGATGTTCGGTATACCAGGTGCTGTCGGCGTGCACAGTCAGAGCGGCGACGCCCAGTTGATCGGTGCTCAGTCGCAAGTCCAGCCGGTTGTCTTTATCGTCTCGCCACGCCACCTGACCGGGACCGGCCTTTAACAGCAGATAGCTGAACTCATGCCCATGATCTGCCCCCTTGCTACGGCGAGTTGCGGCGATGTTACGCGCTCGGCGTGGCAGACCATCGACCAATTCGGCTTGCTCTATCGGCACCAGTTGTCGCCACTGGTGTTCCACCACGGCGGGCAGCCTTATCTCAAATACGACTCCCCTGCCCTCGGGCCGCATCTGTATGCTGCCGGTAGCGCGGGCAAAGCTGCTCAGCTCACGTCGCTGCCCCTCGCTCAATTGAGAGCTGGCAAGCCCTCCTCCAGGGGCTTGGCGCAATTTGCGCAAGGCGGCGATCAAACTACGGCTCATGGTCGCTCCTTGGGAGCAAGCACCAGCCAGCTCTGCCGATTGATATGGTTCTTGCCGGCATGGTGATGGATAGGTACGCAATAGCGTGCCGTAGTCAACGGAGCTGGCGAGGCGCAGATCAGGGCAAAACCGAATTCTGCCGCCACATCGATCAGATTTTTCTGGTTGCGGGTATCCAGCGCCAGCGCCTCATCCAGATAACAGATGGTGCGGATGCGCTTGTTCTTGTGATGCATCAGGTGGAGCATGGCCAGCCCGGTCACCAGCTTGGCCATCAATACGGTGCCGTTGGAGGCCGCACTGTCTATCTCGGTGAAGGACTCCTCCTGCTGATCCTGCTTACCTATCACAAACTCCAGGCGAAACAGATCGGCGACACGGAGCCCTTGCCGGGCATTGCCCTCATCAAACAAGGTCTGTTTGGCGCGATCCAATCGCACATCATCCAGCACGCTTTGCTGATTAAACAGATCGAAGCTCTCCCCCGTCTCCACCTGAGCGGACTTATCGAGAAGAATTTCGATGGCTTCCACCAGGTGTGCTTCATCCCTGGGCTCGATTTTGAAAACCCTGAGGTCGGACAGTTGACGCTGACTCACCAGCCGGTTAAAGCCCCGCATCTGCGCCTTAAAAGCATTCAGCCCCTGTCTGAGCTGTTTCAGGCTGGCGGTGACATTGATCACGGCACTGCGGGCCTTCTTCTCCAATGCTTCGGCTTCTTTTGGCAACATCTGATGGAAATCGAGGATCCGACTCCACTCCTCGTCCTGAGTCGGGCAGTGTTCATACTTGGTGAGTCCGCCAGCGTGCAAATCCTGCAAACCGCGCTGCAACGCGCTGTTCAACGCCAACAATTGACGACTATCGGTCTGGAATTCTTGCAAACGGGTATATAGGGTATCCAGCGTTCTGGTGGCTCCCCCGAGCCAGGGATGGTAGGAAAGAGATTCCAGATAACCGAATTCTGGCCCCTGATCCTCGCGCTGGTTACGCATGGTGACGATGCCGTTATGCTCATCATCCAGTCGCATCTGCGCTTGTCGCAAAGCATTGAGTTGATCAACCAAGCTCAATTGCTGCTGGTTAATCGCTGCCAGCTCGGCCTGTAGCCTATCCAGCTCTTGTTCATGGGCTATCAATTGCTCTGCTCGCTGGTCACTCTGGACCAATAGATGCTGCCAGGTGTCGAAGTCGGCCAGCTCCTGCCGCAGTTGTTGCTGCTCCTGCTCTAATCGTTGCTTGTGTGCCTCGGCCTGGTGGCGCTGCTCGGCTGTTTGCTGCTGCACCTCCAAACTGGCGATATGCCTGTCGGTATCCCTGATCTGCTCCTTCAGCTCGGCTTCACTGAGTTGCTGAAACTGGGGATGCAACCGATGAAGGTTGATGCGCAGGCCAGCCAGCATCAGCGTCTCGCCCGGCGTCTGTGACAACTGTTGTTTCAACCGGGGCATATCCAGTTCGAAATCTGCCGGTCCTAGCTGCATCACTCCGGCCTGGAGCACCCGGTTTAGTCGCAGTAACTCCTCTTCACTCAGATGATCAGCCATGTGTCGATAGAGATTGTCGGTCAAGGTCTCCTGCTGCCGATGCAGGCTCATCGACAACTGCTGTTGCCGACGTAAATCTCGCCTTATGTCCTCTACGCTGCGGCTCTTGACCTGCCCCAGCAGGGTGATCTGAGCCTCCAAATTCTCCTTGACCGCCGCCAGCTGTGTTTCAAGTTGCTCACGTCCCGAAAGCAGGGTAAACCGACGCTCCAGCTCCGCTTGCTGCTGATTGAGCGCCAGCAGCTGAGTATGGGACTGCTGTTTTACGAGCCGTTCGACACTCAGCTCCTGAATACGGCTCCCCGATTGCTTTTGTGCCGTCTCGCATTGCAACACCTTGGCTGCCAATTCCTCTGCTGTGGACTCATAGTAGGAGTGCCACTGCTTGAGGTCTTCTTCTATCTGTGGGCACCAGACGATGAGCTTGCCTCTGAGCGTCAAACGCTCTTGCACTTGTTTGGCCAAGCTCAGGATCCGTGCAGACTGATTGACCGCCGCCTGATACTGAGCCCGTTCACTATTGACCTCGCTAAATGCCTTTTCCCACTCTTGCCGAAAGTCGATGGCCGCATCCGACAAGTCCCGTTTGAAGATTTCCAACAGATAATTTTTGACATCGGCCGAGGTGAGCCTATCCAGCCGTAAGGTACGAGTGAGGACCTGTCGATAGGCAGCAGCATCCGATTGATGCTCCAGATGAAAGAGGGTGAAATCGGGCTCGCTGGCGGCCCGCTTGCGACGACCACCATACAGGGCATCGCGAAAATCATTGGGACTCTTGTAGACAAACACCAGCCGCTGGCGCGTGGCCAGGTGGTTTACCAGTTGGGGCTCCGCCACCAGAGCGCCGCCGTCCAACCGATAATCATCCAGATCCAACGCTCCCTTGTAGGCAAAGTACTGATAGTCATGGCTAACCCCCTTGCCGGCACATCCCAGCACCACGGTCCCCGTTTCTGGCAGACAGGCTTCCAGCAGTATGTAGGCGCTGTTGTTGGGGAAGTAGAATCGTTTGGACTTCTCCAGATCGTGGGCGCCAAAGTCCATGCGTCGCTGGTCGATGATCAATAAAAACTGCAGCGCGTTGATGAGGCTGGTTTTACCTGTGTTATTGGGGGCGATGAGTGAGACGGCAGCATCCAGCGGCAACTCGGCTCTCTGATACCCGGCACTGCCCAACAATACCAGACGCTCAAACCCGTACTGGATCATGCTTCCTCCTCCTCATCCAAACCCACCTCTGCCGATTCATCTTCCTCGCCACCCTGCGGCTCATCGAATGAATCGTCTTGGCCAGATGCGCTCAACGATTCGAAGTGTTCCAGATAGCGATAGACCGCCGGCAATAACTGCCAATAACCGTTAAGTGACAACGCAAATCCGAGCTTGACCGCGCTGTCCAGCAACGCGATGAAGCCATCCAGCTCCAACCCCTCGGCCTCAAGGATCTCCTGATGATGCTCGTGAGCCTTGGCCAGCAAGGCCTTGTCTACCCGCCACTCCGTAAAGCGGGACAAGGGTCTGCCCTCATCAGCCTGGGTATCAAACAAGCATATCCATAACAACGCCAGGCGCTTGCTAGTCTTGCTGGCTTGGCTGCCGGACTCCTCGATATGAAACCAGGCATAGCCACGTGGCTCGACTTTAAGCTCAAACCCCAGGGCGGCAAAAATAGCCTGATAGCTTTCCTGACACCGCTCCAGCTCGGCCCACAGGGCAGGCTCCGCCACCCGGTTGAGGTGCTTGCCGCTGTTGAACAGGCGAAACAGCTCACTCAGGGCACCGAGCGACTCCAGATGCGAAATAGAGGTAATCATGATCTCTGGATCCTGTAGGGGTGATAACTGACCAGCACCTCTTGCAAATCCGTTGTGGTGCTATCTGGGTGAAGGCTCGCCAGCCAAAGAGGCTCACGCACCAGTTCGTGGTAGAGTCGCAACAAGGTGGCATCCGGCTGCTCGCCATAATGCTGTAGCAACCAGAGCATCAGGTTCTCCACTGGCAGGCTCTCTTGCAGGTGTTGTTTGAGGGTCTCGTCATCAATGGGCTCTACCAGTGAGGCGTCGAAGGGGACCTCCGTCGGGAAACGGATGAGTTCCGGTATGTACGCCAGGGCGCTGGCCATAAAATCCTTGACCTCGAAGCCTACACTAACGCGTCGCGGTCGCTCCTGCCGCCAGACAGGCAAGGCCCCCTTCGTATTGCGCAACGGCAGAGCTCGCGTGAGGCCACGTTTGCGCACACGCCCCAACAACTGGCTGATGGCGGCAGACAGGCCATTATGCTCGCGCAGCTCTTCACGCAGCGGCAGCAAGGTGGCGGCACATTGCTGGGCTACCAATCTTCCCAACCGCTGCAACTCCTTGGCTTGATAAGAAACCTGACGCAACTGTAACTGGTGGGTATAAAGCCCACCTTGTATGGTGATGGCCTCTACAGCCCGATCCAGAGCCCTCTCCGCCTGCTCCAGAAAGGGATAGAAGTTGCCCGCAAGCCCGGAGTCCATCATCTCGTTCATGGGCTCCACATACTGGTCATAGGCTTCAAGCACTGAGCGATAACGTTGCGCTATTGGCATGGCTGCATCCGCGGATTTAGCCTGTTCGGCCAGCTCCAATATGGCATGGCGATCCTGATCCAATTGCAAACTGATCTGCCGCAACAGGTCTGACATCTTGGCTGAGCCCTGACGCAAATAATCGGGATTGAGTGGTTCAGAACCTTCCAGTATTTGTGCTGTCGCTTGTTTGATGGCCTCGATACGCGCCTTGAGCACGGCAGAAAGCCCTAACTCATGCTCACGTAACAGCCCCCGCGCAAACTCTTGCACCAAGGGGTTGACCTGCAGGGTATCGGTTCGCGCAAGCCACTGCAGGACATCGCTGCTACATAGGCTGCGCAAGATTTCTCCACACTCAGGCTCGCTGTCACTGCCCCGGCTGGACTTGCCAATTAGCCTCAGCACCATCGCCTCATCGAAAGCAGGCCATTCCCGCGAAGCCCGAACCAATGCTTCGATGACGTCCCAATGTTTATGCAGTTGGAATATCAGACTTTTGGGATTTGCCATTCGGTATCCTTGTTCGCTCCCTTGGCCCCAGTCCAAAGAATCATACGATGGACGGCTGGCGTCATTTGACCACAAGAGCATAGAAAGCAACCCAGCTGGCAACAATACTGGATACTTCTACATGTCGTTTTTTCAAGCAGATATCTGACGACTCCGGTCTCCCTTACCGCCATTGCTGCAAATGCTCAAACGCTGAGTGTGGGCCGGACTACCGCCAGGATGTTGGCTTGGATCACGCCTCCAGCAGGCAGATCATGGATGATCGGTATGGAAAATACTCGACGGTAGTGGTCAGTCAACTACCAACGGAAGAGTGGTACGCGAGCTTGGGGGACAACACCCTGGCAGATGCGATCCTGGACCGGCTGATGCACAACGCTCACCGGCTGTCACTGAAGGGAGAATCGATGAGAAAGAGGAGAAGTGAGTTGACCCAATCTGAACAGTCGAGTTAGAAACGAGATGACATGAGTAGATTGGCCCCTGGAGGATCCAGACACTTCGCCCCTCTTAACTTAAGAGGTAGTCTTGGAACTATGTTCAGTACTAGTCGCAACGAGAAGATGGCCGAAGTGTTAACAGGAGCCGAGCGCCGTCGACGCCGGACTCCGCAAGAAAAGATCACCATGGTGCAGCAGACCTTTGAGCCCGGTATGACCGTCTCTCATGTCGCTCGCTTGCACGACGTCAACGCCAACCAGCTCTTCAAATGGCGCAAACAATTCCAGGAAGGCTCTCTCACGGCGATCACCGCCGGTGAGGATGTTGTTCCAGCCTCAGAGTTGGCTGCTGCCATCAAGCAGATCCGAGAGCTCCAGCGTCTGCTCGGGAAGAAGACCATGGAGAACGAGATCCTCAAAGAAGCTGTGGAGGTTGGTCGAGCAAAAAAATGGATTGCGCATGCGCCCTTGTTGCCGGGGGACGACGATTAAGGGCGGTGAGCCAAGCCCTTGGTGTATCGCGTGCGCAGCTATCCGTTCATGTTCATCGAAAACCTGGTTGGCGAGATGGCCGGCAGCATCGCCAACGCGATGACAGCGCCTTGCTTGCCCGGATCATGGGCGCGCTGGCAGAGCTCCCCTCCTATGGTTATCGGCGAGTCTGGGCGCTGTTACGACGTCAGTCAGAGGCCGAACGACTGCCCGTCGTCAACGCCAAGCGGGTATATCGCGTCATGCGCGATCATGGCCTGCTGCTGGAAAGAAAACCGGCGGTTCCCTTGGCTCAGCAGGCACATAAGGGACGTGTCGCCGTTAACGAGAGCAATCGACGCTGGTGCTCGGATGGCTTTGAGTTTCGCTGCGATAATGGCGAAAAACTCCGGGTCACGTTCGCCATGGACTGCTGTGACAGGGAAGCCTTGGACTGGGCCGCCAGCACCGGGGGTTACGACAGTGACACGGTACAAGATGTCATGCTGCGCGCGGTCGAGCGTCGCTTCGGGGATGCGTTGCCGGCCTCACCGGTGGAATGGCTGACAGATAATGGCTCGGTGTATCGGGCCCATGAGACTCGCGCGTTCGCACGAGAAATCGGGTTGGAGCCCAGAACAACGGCGGTGAGGAGTCCACAGAGCAACGGTATCGCGGAGAGCTTCGTGAAGACGATGAAGCGAGACTATATCGAGATGATGCCGAAGCCGGATAGCCGAACAGCGGTAGGCAATTTGGCGATCGCGTTCGAGCATTACAACGAGCACCACCCGCACAGCGCCTTGGGGTATCGTTCCCCTCGGGAATATCTGCGCAGTCGGGTATCACAACCCTAAGCGGGAAAGAGTGTCTGGATCTATGGGGTCAAATCCACAGCCGATGCCGGCTACCAAGGGGCGCCACAGCGCGAGGAGCTGGCCGAGGTGGATGTGGACTGGCTGATCGCCGAG
>NZ_JAPCJD010000093.1:0-14020 GCF_027707845.1 Aeromonas sp. QDB14
TCCGGAACTAGTGATTGGTTCCGGATTGTCCTACAGCAGAAGGATCGGTCAATGGATCCTTAACTGATCAGCATTGGCTCCATGAGCGGCTTTTTCATATCAGGCCCGTCGATCAGACGTGGCTGTACATGGCTTCTATCTCGCGCTGGTACTTGGCCTCGATGATCTTGCGGCGCAGCTTCATGGTGGGGGTGATCTCCCCGAGCTCCATGGAGAAGGCGCTCGGCAGCAGGGTGAACTTCTTCACCTGCTCGAACTTGGCCAGCTCCTTTTGCAGATCCTGAATGCGGGCCTCGAAGAACTCCATTACCCGGGAGTGGCGCAGCAGCTCGGTCTTGCACTGGTACTGCAGGTTGATGGAGCGGGCGTACTCCTCCAGGGACTCGAAGCAGGGCACGATGAGCGCCGACACGAAGTGGCGGGCATCAGCGACGATGGCAATCTGCTCGATGAAGCGATCCTTGCCGAGGGTCCCCTCGACCAGTTGCGGCGCCACGTACTTGCCGTTGGAGGTCTTCATCAGCTCCTTCAAGCGCTCGGTGAAGTAGATGTTGCCCTCGTCATCCAGCTCGCCTGCATCGCCGGTGCGCAGGAAGCCATCCTCGGTCATCACCTCGGCGGTGGCCTCCGGCTTGTTGTAGTAGCCACGCATCACGGTGGGGGCGCGCACCAGCAGTTCGTTGTTCTCGCCGAGTTTCACCTCGATGCCGTTTAGCGCCGTGCCGATGGAGCCCAGCCTGAACTGGGTGCCTTCATAGCAGCAGACGGTGGCGGTGGTCTCGGTCATGCCGTAGCCGTACTTGAGGTTGAGCCCCATGGCCTGGAAGAAGAGATTCACCTCGTCCGCGAGACGGGCGCCCGCCACCGGCAGGAAGCGGGTGCGACCGCCGAAACGGGCGCGCAGCTTGCGAAACACCAGGCGCTCGGCAAGCCAGAGCTGGCCATAGAGCAGGGGAGAGGCGGACTTGCCCGCCTGACGGGTGGCGACCATCTGTTTGCCCACCCGGGTTGCCCAGCCGAACAGGGCGCGGCGCAGGCGCGGCGCCTGGGCGACCTTGGCCTGGATCATGGCGTAGGCCTTCTCGTAGAGGCGGGGCACGGCGCACATCACGGTGGGCTTCACCTCGCCGATGACATCCATCACCTTCTGCGGGTCGCGAATGTAGACGTTCTCGGCGCCGCAATAGAGCACGTAGTAGCTCCAGGCACGCTCGAACACATGACTCAGCGGCAGCATGCAGAGGGAGACATCCTGCTCGCTGAGGTCGAGGCGAGCGTCATGCATCTCGAAGCAGGCGGCCATGTTGGCGAAATCGAGCATGACCCCCTTGGGTTCGCCCGTGGTGCCCGAGGTGTAGATGAGGGTCAGCAGGTCGTCCATGCGGTAGTGGCGCTCGCGCTCGCGCAGCACCTGCTCGCTGGGTTGGTGGTTGCCGGAGACGAGGAAGGTCTGGAAGTGGCTGGCCGAGGCGCAGCCGCGCAGATCGACGGTGCCGTCCAGGGCGACGATGTGGCTTATCTCGCCGCTGTCGATGAGGTGCAGCGCCTGATCGAACTGGGGCTGCTCCCCCACGAACAGCATCCTGATGCCGGCATCCTTGACGATGTAGCGCAGCTGATCGAGGGTGCTGGTGGGGTAGATGGGCACGCTGACGCCGCGGGCGGCCAGGATGCCGAGGTCGGCCTGGGTCCACTCGGGCATGTTGCGGGCATAGATGCCGACCATCTCGCCGGACTGGTGGCCCGCCCGGATCAGGCCCTGGGCGCAATAATCCATGGCCTGACCCAGGGTTCGCCAGCCGATGGCGCGCCACTGGCCATCCTGCTGGACGCGCAGGGCGGCCTTGTTGCCAAGGCGGGCAATACGCTCACGCATCACTCTAACCAGATGAAACTGCGACATCTCACGCATCCTCAAGTAACAGTTGTGCGCCCGCAGGGGCACCAAAATCGGGGCTGGAGTTTAAACTCTAACATTACAGCTTACAAGTGTGCGCCATTTGTCCTGAATCACAAAGTCGTCAACCAGATGAGAGTGAGGCATGATAGGGGGCAGGGATCGGATTCATTCAGGGAGTTGCACCATGAATATCGGGATCAAGAGCCTGTTCACCGGCGTGTTGCTGCTGTTGGCGGGGGCAGGCGCCCTCTGGTATCTGCTGGGGGGCGCGGGGAAGCAGGAGAATCCCTGGCTGAGCGGCGCCGAGGGCTATGAGCAGGCGCAGCGGCTGGCGCTGAGGGAAGGATACCCCTTGCTCTACGTGATCGAGCGCGCCAAGTGCCGACGCTGCAAGGCGCTGAATACCAGGCTGTGGCGTGCCCCCGAGATGCAATCCGCCCTGGCGGGGCTGGTGAAGGTGCGACTCAACCCGGATGCGGGGGATGGCAGCGAGCACATTCTGCGCCGCTTCCCCCAGGTTGCGACGGCCCCTGGCATCTATGTCCAGCGACCGGGTGAGCCGCTTCGCCCCATCAAGATCGCGGTGGATATCGAACAGATCTGGATGCCCGGCGTCACCTATGGTCGAGGCTTCTTCATGCCTCTCTCGGGAGCCGCCTTCGAGGCCGTGCTGAGGGTGACCCTGAGCCTGGAAGACCCCTCCATCGACAACGCGCCCCTGCCCTGAGGGGGAAGCGAAGCGGGGGAGTCAGGGAGGTCAGAGAGGGTGTTGCCCGCTGACAGCGGTCTGCAGCGGGTTGTCAGCCGAAGTCGAACAGACGGGACATCAGCACGGCATCCTCCCTCTCCTGCCCGGTGCCATAGTAGTCGGCACGGCGGCAATACTCGGCAAACCCCTCGCTCTCGTAGAGGTTGATGGCGGTGCGGTTGCCGGCCCTGACCTCCAGGAACCAGGCCTCGGCCTTGCTGGCCTTGCTGCGGGCCAGGTACTCCCTGAGCAGCGCCCGCCCCAGCCCCTTGCCCTGAAAGTCGGGGTGTACGCAGATGTTCATCAGGGAGCTGTCTCCCGCCACCAGATCCGAGATGTAGAAACCGGCCGGTCGTCCGTCCACCAGCATCAGGCCGTTGAGATAGCGCGGCCCGAAGCAGGAGAGCAGGTTGGCCTGGCTCCAGGGCTCCTGGTGGGCGGCCTGCTCGATGGGGTAGATGGCTTCGAAGTCGGATTCGAGCAGGGGGCGAAAGTGGGGCAAGAGGTCAGACATGGTCACTCCGGACGGGATTCAGGCTTGCGATGGACACCATGGCCGTGCCATGGTCGTGAGCATCAAGGGGTGTGGCGCTGCCGGCACTGCTGCCAGAGGGCGCGCTTGTGTGCCCCATCGGGCTTGAGCGGGCAGACCAAGGCATCGGGCCAGCGAGGGTCCGGCGCCGTCAGCCAGAGCAGGGGCGAAGTGGCCCCCGCGGGTAGGGAAGGCATCTCGGACAACAGGGAGACCTCGTCCGTGCCAAGGCCGAGCCAGCGGCAGATGTCCCCGAGCAGGGAGGGCGCGGGCAGCGTCTCTGCCAGCAGCCAGAGCTTGCCGGTCGGCAGAGGGGCAGTCTCCTGCGGGGCCAGCACCTCGTCGGCGGGCGTGTTTGCCGGCTGTGCGGTGCCGTCGGGGCTGGTGCCTCCCGCCAGGAGTCGGCCTCTTTGTTGCCAGAGGGGGATGCCCATGCGGGCCAGAATGCGCTGGCGCAGCGGGTCCAGCAGGGGATCTTGCATGGCGAAGGCTCACTCTTGATCTGCGTTGGGGTAAATAATGATGCGCAGAGTACACTCTCGCGGGATTTGCTGCACCCCGGACGTGCGCTTTTCGCCCTGTGGCGATGGCAAACGAGCGCCCCCCGGGGGCAGAGATGACAGACAATGAGAGTGGGGCGGGGCCAGAGGCCGGACCCCGTCACCACGGATGACCTATCAGCTTCGGAACTGTGCCTATGCCGCCTTTAGCCCAGAATACTGTTCGTGCCACCCCCATTCATGAGCGCCTGCCACGGCTCCTTTCCGCCCTTGGTGAGGGACTGTATGAGCGCCAGGATGCCCTGCGGCTCGGCCTGCTGGCGGCCCTGAGTGGCGAGAGCGTCTTTCTGCTGGGCCCCCCGGGCATCGCCAAGAGCCTGATCGCACGGCGCCTCAAGCTGGTGTTTCAGGATGCCCGCCATTTCGAATACCTGATGACCCGTTTCAGTACGCCGGAGGAGGTGTTCGGCCCCCTCTCCATCCAGGCGCTCAAGGAGGATGGCAAGTACCTGCGGTTGACCAGCGGCTACCTGCCGGAGGCCGAGGTGGTCTTCCTCGACGAGATCTGGAAGGCGGGCCCCGCCATCCTCAACACCCTGCTCACCGCCATCAACGAGCGCCAGTTTCGCAACGGCGACAGCCAGCATCCCATTCCCATGCGGCTGCTGGTCACCGCCTCGAACGAGCTGCCGGCCCCGGACAGCGGGCTGGAGGCGCTCTACGACCGCATGCTGGTGCGGGTCTGGATGGACAGGGTGCAGGAGAAATCCAACTTCCAGGCCATGCTGGCGAGCGATGGCCAGTCCCATCAGAACCTGACCCCCTCGGTGCAGATTCGGGGGGAAGAGTACGACGCCTGGCAGGATGCCATCGAGCAGGTGCGCCTGCCGGACGCCTGTTTCGAACTCATCTACCAGCTGCGCCAGCAGCTCGACAGTCAGCTCGGGCACGGCTGCTATGTCTCGGATCGGCGCTGGAAGAAGGCGGTGCGGCTCATCAAGGCGAGCGCCTTCTTCAATGGCCGCGACGAGGTGGCTCCCCTGGATCTGCTGCTGTTCAAGGATTGCCTCTGGCACGACGAGGCTTCCCGCACCGCGCTGCTGGAGATGATCGGCGAGTTTTCCCGCCTCTACGGCTACCAGCAACTGGCGCTGACCCGGGAGCTGCTCTCCCTGCGCGAGCAGTTCAAGCAGTTGCAGGGGGCGGTCGCCCTGCGCATCGGCTGCAAGGCGGTCAAGCGCAAGCAGTGGTTCGGCCGCCGCGCCCGCGGCACCGAACTGCCGCTGGCCAACGCCAGGCCGTTCGGCAAGCTGGTGCACTTCCAGCTGCTCACCCCGGCGCCCCTGGATGGCAGCGATCCCGAGCGCCTCACCGGCACCCTCACCTTCGATCGCACCCTGCTCTCTCACTGGCACCCCACCGGGGAGGCGCTGGTGGGCTGGCCCCTCGGCAACCCCAAGGAGGGGCACTACGAGCTGGTGCTGGACGAGCAGTTGCGGCTGCACGTGCTGGATATCCAGCGCCAGCCCGTACCACTGATGCTGGTGGAGCGCACCCCCATCCCCGAGGTGGTGATGGCCCCCTGGCTGTCGGCCCTGGACGACCTGACGGGCCAGGTGAACCGGGTGCTGCAAAATCTCAAGGGTCAGCGCAACCTGTTCGACCGTCACCAGCCCCATCTGTTCGTGGGGGACAACTGGTTGCGTCAGGTGGAGGACAGCTTCTTCGTGCTGAGCCGGGACCTGGAGCGGCTGGGGGCCGAGCTGCAGCAGTGGCGGGATCGTCTGCCTCTTCTCGATGCACAGGGGTGACGTCGCGCCTGACGTGGGATTGGTGAAATAAACAGGATGAAAAACATGTTTCGTCAGCATGATACTCCATCACATCTCAACATCCGGGGTGGCCCATGCTAGAGATCGGCATGATGGACCTGGGGCTGCTCATGGGGGAGGGGGAGCTGGCGGGGGAGATGGCGCTGCTGCTTGCCTCCACCCCCAAGATCTCCGAGTTCCTCAAGCGCTCGCCCCTGCAGGGCAAGCTGCTCAGAAAGCGCATCCAGACCTGGAGCGAACAGCTTGGGGAGGAGATGCGTCACAAGCCGGTGCCGGTGGCTCTCGAGCGGGAATACCTGCTCTATCAGGCCCATCGGCAACTGCCCCTGCCGGAGCTGGTGGGGCGCCTGCCCGCCCTGCTGGAAGCCCTTGAGCAGCACAGCCCTTTTGCGGGGGATGCCCGCAGCCTGGTGCGCCAGATAGTGGCCCAGCCCACCGAGGGGTTGCGCCAGCTCTTCATCGAGAAGTGGCGTGCCAGCCTGGTGGGCAGCCTGTTGCAGTTGCAGCAGCAGATAGCGGAGGCGGAGCGGGAGAAGCAGCGCCAGGAGATAGAGGATCAACTGCTGGCCAACCGGACCCTGGCCGATGCCCTGGATCCGCACCAGATCTCCGCCGGGGGGCTCTGGGATCTGGCCCAGGGGAGCTGGCACAAGCGCAGCCTGGCGCTGGTGAAGCAGTACGCCCGCATGTTGCAGCAGGAGCCTTTGCTCGCGGAGATCGCCGCCCTGCTTGGGCGCAGCGAGCGGGAGCGGCGCAGCGAGGACAGGACGCTGCCGCCGGTGCCTGTGCACGAGCTGGAGGAGGTGCAAAGTGACGATGTGCCCGACGATCTGGTGGGGGTGCACCCGGCCAGCGATCTGATGCGCCTCCTGCCGAGCGAGGCGGTGATGCTGGCGCTGCCGGAGCTGGAGCTGGAGTTCTATCGCCGTTATCTGGAGCGGCGCCTGCTGAGCTACCAGTCACGGGGCACCCTGCCGCGCCAGCGTCTGATGCTGCGCTCCCCCGAGCAGGGAGGGCAGGAGGTGCAGCCGCGTGGCCCCTTCATCGTCTGCGTCGATACGTCAGGTTCCATGGGGGGCTATCCGGAGGAGTGCGCCAAGGCGCTGTTTCTCGCCCTGCTCAAAGGGGCGATGGAGGAGAAGCGGGGCTGCTATCTGATGCTCTTCTCCACCGAGGTGGCGACCCTGGAGATCACCGCCGATACCGGGCTTGAGAAGGCGGAGCGCTTTCTCTCCATGAGTTTTCACGGAGGGACCGATCTGGTGCCCTGCCTGGAGCAGGCCCTGACCCAGCTCGAACAACCCGCCTTTGCCAAGGCCGACGTGCTGGTGATCTCCGACTTCATCGCCCAGAACCTGCCCCACCCCCTGCTCGAGCGGATGAACCGGCGACGGGCGCAGCAGACACGCTTCCATGCGGTAGCCATGTCCCGTCACGCCAAGGCGGCCATTTTGCGGGTGTTCGACAACAGCTGGCTGCTCGATTGCGGCCTGCGTGGACGCCTGCTGCGGCGCTGGCAGCGCCATTGAGGGCGCTCAGGCTCAGAGAGTGGGCCTGTGGTAGAGGCCCCGTTCGTTGACCTGCTCCTGATCCAGCAGCGGTTGACCGCTTGGCTGGGCAATATAAAAACCCCGCTTGCCGCTGCGTTTGACCCTGTACATGGCCTGATCCGCCCGGGCCAGCGCCGCGCCGAAATCGTCCTGGGGCCGGATGGCCGCAATCCCCATGCTCAGTCCCACCGAGGCGTCCCCGTTGGGCAGCTCGAAGGGGGTGGCGATGGCATCGATGCACTGGCGGGCGAGGTGGCTGGTGCGGGGATCGTCGCACGCCCAGGGCAGCAGCAGCACGAACTCGTCCCCGCCGATGCGCCCCAGCCGTACCTCCTCGCCGCAGCAGTGGCGAAGGCGCTGGGCAAGGGAGACCAGCAGTTCGTCACCTGCCCGGTGGCCCAGGTTGTCGTTCACCAGCTTGAAGTCATCGAGATCGATGAAGCAGATGGCCTGGTAATCCCCGGGAAAGTGGCGGTGCAGCGCGGTGCGGTTGAACAGGCCGGTGAGGGGATCCCGGTGGGCAAGCTGGGCGAGCTGCTGCTCGTACTCCTTCTCGTGGGTGATGTCGATGTGGGTGCCCATCACCCGGACGGCGTTGCCCTGATCATCCCGCTCCACCACCCGGCCCCGGTCCAGCACCCAGGTGGTCTTGCCATCCTTGGCGATCATGCGGTGCATCGCCTGATAAAACGGGCTCTTGCCCTCCAAATGATCGAAGAAGGCCTGCAGCACCTGCTCCCTGTCCTCCGGGTGCAGGTGGGCGCGCCAGACGTCGAAGTGGGCCGACAGCTCCTTGGGCTGGTAACCGAGCATGGAGCCCCAGCGCCGGTTGAAGATGATGAGTTTGCCGGTGGGCACATGGTTCTGCCAGATGCACAGGCCGGTGCCGTCCATGGCTGCGTCCAGCTTCTCCCGCGCGTCATCCGCGATGCGTTTGAGACGCTCGTTCTCCAGCAACAACCTGTCGTAAGCCTCCCTCAGCTCCTCGTAGGTCATTCCTCATCCCTTCCCCTGTTCGAAAGCATATATAGTCGATGCACTCTACTCCTTCTGTAAAGAAGGGGATAGGGGAGGCTCTCGTCCGATATGAGGAGTTTTCTCACCCTCTGGCGGCTGTGCGCCCAGAGTCTGTGGGGATATGATGACAGCGATGAGCGTGGCGTCCGGCCGGTGAAGAGGAGAAAAAGTCCGCATGAAGATCCTGATGGGATGTGGCCTGTTGCTGTGGCTGGGGGTTGCCCTGGCCCAGGCGGCGCCACTGGCCGGGCACGAGTTGCAGCTGGCGTTGCAGCAGCTGGAAGAGTCGGCGATGCCGGTGCAGGTGTTTCGCGAGCGCGTCGCCGCCCTGGTTGCCGGACAGGCACACTATCCGCCCGAGGTGCAGGGGCGTCTTGCCCGGCTGCAGTGCTGGGCCCTGCCGGGTGAACGGGACGAGGAGTTTCGCCGCGCGGTGGCGTTTGCCGAGCAGGGGCTGGCGCAGGCCCGTGCCCGCAAGGACAGGGTCACCGAGGTGGGGTTGCTCGCCTGCCGCGGCTATCACCGACAACTGCTCGGCAACATGGCCGGGGCCGGGGAGGATTACGACGCCGCCCTGACCCTGGCCCGTCGGCTGGGGGATGAGCGCCAGCGTGCCGACATCCTGAGCCTGCGGGGGGAGATGTATTCCTACCAGGGGGAGCTGGCGGAGGGGCTGATGGAGCTCATCGATGCCCACCAGCGCTACGAGGCGCTCGGGCTGGAGGCCAAGGGGCGCGAGGTGCTCGCCAATATTGCCAATGCCTATCGCAGGATGGGGCTCTATGAGCGGGCCGAGAGCTACTTCAACGAGCTGGAACACGACTACCGGCAGCTCGGGGACGAGGAGCACCTGGTGGACATTCACAGCCAGCAGGGGCTCCTCTACATCGACACCGAAGAGTACGACAAGGCGCTGCCCCTGATGGCGGAAGCGGAGATCTATTATCTGGGGTTAAACCAGGAAGGGATCCTGGCCTGGAGCCGGATCGAGATAGCCACCATCCTGCTTAAACAGGGCAAGCCGGACCAGGCCATGACCAAACTCGATCAGGCGGCAGCCTCCCTCCATCAGGGGGAGGGGGCGGACAGCGTCACCCTGGGCCACTGGCACCTCGTCATGGCCGACGTCCTCGAGGCCCTGAACCGACCTGGCGAGGCGCTGCGGCACCTGGACGAGGCCGAGCCCATCTTTACCCGGGAGCAGAACCTGCGCTTCCTCGCCCGGGTGCATGAGACACGGGCCCGGGTGCTGGAGCGTCAGGGGCATATCCAGTCGGCCCTCACCAGCCTCAAGACCTATGTCGAGACCCGCCAGGCCCTCGAGCTCAGATTGCGGGAACAGCGCTCCTTGCAGATGCGTTTCGAGTTCGATCTCGCCCGCAAGGAGCTGGAAAACCAGACCCTCAGGTCCCAGCAGCAGTTGCAGGCGGAGAAACTCAAGCAGTTGCAGGAGCGGCGCTACTGGCAATACCTGGTGGTGGCCCTGCTGCTGGTGGTGATGGGTACCCTGGTGGTGCATCAGCGCGGGCGCACCCGCAAGATGCAGCGCCTCGCCATGACGGACGAACTGACCGGCATCCACAACCGGCGCCAGATCCAGGCCAAGGGGCGCAAATGGTTCACCCAGGCCCGGGAGGAGGGCAAACCCCTGTGCGTGCTGCTGCTGGATGTGGATCACTTCAAGAAGGTGAACGACCAGCTGGGCCACCACGTGGGTGACAGGGTGCTCACCGCCGTGGCCCAGTGCATCGAGGAGCAGTTGCGCAGCCTGGACAGGGTGGGGCGCAACGGCGGCGAGGAGTTTCTGGTGCTGCTGCCGGATACCCTCCTGGGCGAGGCCGTCGAGGTGGCGGAGCGGATCCGCCTCGCCGTCGCCTGCCTCGAGATTGAGGGAGTGCCTGCGGATCACCCCATCCACATCAGCATCGGCTGCGCCCAGTACAAACCCGAGGATGACAACCTGGGCGAGCTGGTACGCCGGGCCGACGAGGCCATGTACCAGGCCAAGCTGGCGGGGCGCAACCGGGTGATGACGGCCCGGTGAGGCCGACCCCGGGCCCCCGTGATAGCGGGCTGGGTATTTTTCACTCGCGCGGGTATAATGCCGCGCAATTTTGCTTTGATCCGGGGCCAGACCCATGTAATGCAACGCGCTTCTCCTGTCTCCACCGGCGGTCACTGACCCGCCCGCGTGGTGTCGTTGTCTGCATGGGCGCCCTGATTCCAAGGTGCTGTCCCGCATTTTTCCCACGGTGGCTCCAGGCCGCCGCTCAATAGAAGAACGTCGAATTATGTCAGCTGAATTTCTGAGTGAAGTCTCCAAGAGACGCACTTTTGCGATCATCTCGCACCCGGATGCGGGTAAAACCACCATCACCGAAAAGGTCCTGCTGTTCGGACAGGCCATTCAGCGGGCCGGTACCGTCAAGGGCCGTGGCTCGGGCCAGCACGCCAAATCCGACTGGATGGAGATGGAGAAGCAGCGCGGTATCTCCATCACCACTTCCGTGATGCAGTTCCCCTACGCCGACTGCCTGGTCAACCTGCTCGATACCCCGGGTCACGAGGACTTCTCCGAAGATACCTACCGTACCCTCACGGCGGTCGACTGCTGCCTGATGGTCATCGACGCCGCCAAGGGTGTTGAAGACCGGACCCGCAAGCTGATGGAAGTGACCCGTCTGCGGGATACCCCCATCCTCACCTTCATGAACAAGCTGGACCGCGAAGTGCGCGATCCGATGGAGGTCATGGACGAGGTGGAGCGCGAGCTCAACATCATGTGCGCCCCCATCACCTGGCCCATCGGCTGTGGCAAATCCTTCAAGGGGGTCTATCACCTCTACAAGGACGAGACCTACCTGTATCAGAGTGGTCAGGGCCACACCATCCAGGAGAAGCGGGTGGTCAAGGGGTTGAACAACCCCGAGCTGGATGCCGCCATCGGCGACGATCTGGCTGCCCAGCTGCGTGGCGAGCTGGAGCTGGTGCAGGGCGCCTCTCCCGAGTTCGATCACGATGCCTTCATCGCCGGCGAGATGACCCCGGTCTTCTTCGGGACCGCCCTTGGCAACTTCGGTGTCGACCACATGCTGGACGGCCTGACCGACTGGGCGCCAGCCCCCATGCCGCGCAAGGCCGAGAGCCGCGAAGTGGTAGCCACCGAGGAGAAGTTCTCCGGCTTCGTGTTCAAGATCCAGGCGAACATGGACCCGAAACACCGCGACCGTATCGCCTTTATGCGTATCGTGTCAGGTACTTACAGCAAGGGCATGAAGATGCGCCACGTGCGCATCGGCAAGGACGTGAACATCTCCGACGCCGTCACCTTCATGGCCGGTGACCGTGAACAGGCGGTCGAGGCCTGTGCCGGCGACATCATCGGTCTGCACAACCACGGCACCATCCAGATCGGCGACACCTTCACCCAGGGGGAGGATCTCAAGTTCACCGGCATCCCGAACTTCGCACCGGAACTGTTCCGCCGCATCCGCCTGCGTGACCCCCTCAAGCAGAAGCAACTGCTCAAGGGGCTGGTGCAGCTCTCCGAAGAGGGGGCGGTGCAGGTGTTCCGTCCGCTCATCAGCAACGATCTCATCGTCGGTGCGGTCGGTGTGCTGCAGTTCGACGTGGTGGTCTCGCGCCTCAAGAGCGAGTACAACGTCGAGGCCATCTACGAGGCGGTCAACGTCGCCACCGCCCGCTGGGTGGAAGGGACCGACGTCAAGAAGTTCGAGGAGTTCAAGCGCAAGAACGAGGTCAACCTGGCCCTCGATGGTGGTGACAACCTCACCTACATCGCGCCGACCATGGTCAACCTGCGCCTGGCCCAGGAGCGTCACCCGGACGTTCACTTCCGCCAGACCCGCGAACACTGATCACCCCGCCCGCACCCTGCGGGTGGCGGATGACCAGAGAGACCCCGCTTCGGCGGGGTTTTTTGTTATGGGGCGTTTCATTGGAAGGGGCGGCGATCCCCATTCGGGGCTTGATGAGTGAATAAAAATCAAGGATAAGTGATTTAAATTTCATTCGTGGAGAGAGACATGTCCGTCACCCAGCCCGTAGAGGCGCAGTTTGCCGCCTACAATGCCCACGATCTCGATGCCTTCGTGGCCTGCTTTGCCCCGGATTTCAAAGGCTATCGCATGCCGACCGAGACGCCGAGCACAGTCGGCAAGGGGGCGCTGCGGGCCTTCTATGCGGAGCACAGATTCAACAACCCGCTGCTCAAGGCCGAGCTGCTGTCACGCACTGTCATGGGCAACAAGGTGTTTGATCACGAGCTGATCCACGGCCTCTCCCCCGAGCCCATCGAAAGCGTGGCGGTGTTCGAGGTGAAGGAGGGTCTTATCCAGACCGCCTGGTTCTATTTCCCTTCCTGAGCGCCGCGACACGGGCCTGCCGGCGACAAAGCTGGTATAAGAGAAAGTTCCCTGCGGGCATCCCCTGGTCTGCCCGCGTCTGGACAATAACAAGGAGTACACCATGCTTGGACGCATCACCCACCTCTTCCCGCTTTGGGCCCTGCTGTTTTCCCTGCTGGCCTACTGGCAGCCCGAGCCCTTCGTCGGCCTCAAGGGCCAGATAGTGCCGCTGCTGACCATCATCATGCTGGCCATGGGGCTGACCCTCAAACCCCAGAACTTCCTCGACGTGGTGCGCAACAAGAAGGCCATCGGCCTCGGGCTGGTATTGCAGTTCAGCGTGATGCCGCTGGCCGCTCTGCTGGTCAGCCTGTTGCTGGGCTTTGATGCCGAGTTGACCGTGGGCATGGTGCTGGTGGGCAGCGTTGCCGGTGGCACCTCTTCCAACGTGATGTGCTATCTGGCCAAGGGCGATGTGGCTCTCTCCATCACCATGACAGCTCTCTCCACCCTGCTCGGGGTGCTCGTCACCCCCCTGCTGGTGCAGTTGCTGGCTGGCAAGAGCGTCGACGTGCCGGTGCTGGACATGCTGCTGAGCCTGGTGAAGATAGTGCTGATCCCCGTGGTGTTCGGGGTGGTTGCCAATGTCTTCCTCCACTCCCTGACGGCACGTATCGAGCCCGTGCTGCCGCTCGTCTCCATGGCTGCCATCGTCATGATCATCGCCATCGTGGTCGCCCTCAACGCAGGGCAGTTCGCCAGCATCGGCCCCATCGTGGCGCTGGCGGTGATCCTGCACAACGGCATCGGCATTGCGGCGGGCTACTGGGTCAGTCGCTGGCTGGGCTTTGAGGAGCGGATCTGCCGCACCGTGGCCTTCGAAGTGGGGTTGCAGAATTCTGGCCTCGCCACGGCGCTGGCCATGAAATTCTTCACTCCCGCCTCGGCCATGGCTGGCACCCTCTTCTCGGTCTGGCACAACCTGTCCGGCTCTCTGCTGGCCGGGGTCTGGGCCAAGCGGCCGCTTTCCCGGCCTGCTGGGACCCTGGAGCAGAGCGCTGGCTGATCAGGGGGCGACAGATGAAACAACAAGGGGCCATGGGCCCCTTGTTGTTGTTTGAGCTAAATAACTGATCCCAATAGTGCTACACCTTCGCTGTACCATAGCCATTCCCCGGGAAAGGAGACACGGTATCCATGAAGTGTTTCACTCGGGCCAGCAGGCTGGCCATTCCTCTGCATTGATGATTGCGCGTGATGGTTTCATGTAACTTGTGCCACAGCCGTTCGATGTGATTAACCCAAGGGCTGTAAACTGGCTGGAACACCAGGCAGAACTTGGGGTTCTTCTTCAACCATCGCTCGGTCTGTTTGCTTTTGTGAATGATGTAGTTATCGAGGATCAGTGTGATGGTTTTGGCTCGTCGGTAGTGGCGACGCAGCTTTTCCAGCATGGCGATAAACAGCGATGAGTTTTTCTTTATCCCGCTGACGTAAAGCGCGAATTCAACTTCGAAGTGCGACACTCGCCTATGCCGCCTGACAGTACTCTTCGAATACCTTGACAGGCTGCC
>NZ_JAPCJD010000094.1:0-13387 GCF_027707845.1 Aeromonas sp. QDB14
TCCGGAACTAGTGATTGGTTCCGGATTGTCCTACAGCAGAAGGATCGGTCAATGGATCCTTAACTGATCAGCATTGCCCTGTGACAGGGGCCTTTTTGCTCATGGAGGGTCATGGGCGACACGTCGTCAGCCGGGCAACACCACCCGGCTTTCACCGCCACCGAGGGCCTCCACCCGCACCTGCACACCGATCCGCTCCACCAGGGTCTGCACGTGGGAGATGACCCCGATCTGGCGACCGGCCGCCTGCAGGGAATCGAGGCTTGAGAGCGCCATATCCAGGCTGTCGGGATCGAGCGTACCGAAGCCCTCATCGATGAACAGCGATTCGACCTGGGTCTGGCGTGACGACAGGCTGGAGAGGGCCAGCGCCAGCGCCAGCGACACCAGGAAGCTTTCGCCGCCGGAGAGGGAGTCCACCGAGCGCACCTCATCCCCCATGTCGAGATCCACCACCTGCAGCGCCAGATCGGTGCCGGGCACCCGCTCCAGCCGATAGCGGGGGGAGAGCTCGGCGAGCTGGGCGTTGGCCTCCAGCAGCAGCCGCTCCAGGGTGAGGCTCTGGGCGAAGGTGCGCAGCTTGGCGCCGCTGGCAGAACCGATGAGATCACAGAGCCGCTGCCAATGATCCGCCACCGCCTGCTGGGCAGCCAGCTCCTCCTGCAAGGTGCCCGCCTTGAGGGCCGCCGCCTCGGCCTGGGCCAGCGTGCTCTTGCACTGGAACAGCTGCTCGTCGAGGGCGCGGCAGTGCGCCTCCAGCGCCGTCAGCCGGCTGTCGAGCTCCTGTGGCGCCAACGCGGCCAGCTCGGGGTGATGCTCGCGGTAACGATCCCGCTTGCTCTCCTCCAGCGCCAGTGCCCGCTGCCGCTCGGTCAAACGGGTACGCGCCTCGGCGCGGGCATCCTCCAGCGCCTGCAAGGCGGCGCGGCGCCCCTTGAGCTCATCCGGGCTCATGGCCAGCAGGCGGCGCAGATCATATTCGGCGATGCCGAGGCTGCTGGCGTGGGCAGCCCAGCGCCCCAGCACCTCCCGTCGCCGCCGGCTGCTCACCTGCTTCTCCTGCTCCAGATGGCTGAGACGGGTCTTGAGCTCGGTCTGGCGCTCGCGCAGGGTGCGGGCCGCCCCCTGCATCGTCTCCAGCTCGCTGGCCAGTTGCTGCAGCCGCTGCTGCCAGCGGCTCTCGACCAGGGCAATCTCCTCCCCCCCCAGGCAGGTGGCACGACTGGTAACCAGCCCCTGCCGTTGCTGTTCATGTTCCTTGTAGTCGCGCTCGAGCTTGTGCAGCAGCTCACGCTGGGTCTGCAAGCGCGCCTCCTGAGCACTCAGAGTCGGGGTGAGGCTGGCAATCTCGCCGGTCAGCCGCTCCCACTCGCTCTGGCCGTGCAGCCAGGCCTCGCAGGCCCGCTGCCACTCGCGCCACTGCTGGCTGCCCAGCCACTGACGCCAGGGCTGGCCTCCCATCTGCTCGTCGAGCCGGCTGCCCCCCTGCTCAAGGCGCTGGCGCAGGGTCGTTTCCTGCTCGCCCATCCCCTTCACCTCCCCTTCCAGGGCGATGCGCTGGCGGTCGGCCTCCTGCCACTGCTGCTCGAACTGCTGGTGCTGGCTGGCCAGCTGGCTCAGCTGCTGGCGCACGGCCTGCAACTGCTGCTGCCCCTGCTGGGCCTCGCGCAGTTGCTGCTGGCTGCGGGCCAGCCCCTGCTCCAGACTCTGGCCGCGGCCGAGTAGGGTACTCATCAACTCGTTCCACTCGATCGGGCTCTGACGCAGCGGCAGCGGATGGCCCAGCAGGGTATCGCCTCCCAGCTGTTGCCAGCGCAAGGTCAGTTGCTCGGCGCGCGTCTCCAGCTCAGGCAGATGTTGCTGACGCACCGCCAGCTGGCGGGCCAGCTCCTGGCGCTCGCTCTCGCACTGAATGTATTGGTGATTGAGCCGATCCCACTCAAGCTCCAGGCTGCGGGCGCGCTCCGCAAGTTGCCCCAGAATGCCCGCCACCTGTGGTTGGCTCTGGTGATAGGGGTGCTCCTCGGCGCCGCAGAGCGGGCAAGGTTCACCGTCGCGCAGGATGTGGCGATGCTGCTCGAAACTGGCGATGGCACGGGACTGTTCCAGCGCGTGGCGTGCCTCGTCCCGTTGCAGGGCGAGCCGCTCGCGGGCCGGCGTCAGCTCGTCGCCGAGGATGGCCAGCTTGCCGAGCGCCTGCTCCAGCTGGGCGATCTCCTGCTGCAGGCGACCATGCTGCTCACCGTGATTGCGGCCATAGTCCGCCAGCTCCAGCAGCTGGCGCAGCTGGCCCAGTTGTTCGGTCTGCCCTTGCCACTGCTCCTGCGCCTTGGCCAGGCGCCCCTCCCATTGCTGCTCCTGCAATTCGTGCTGCTGTTGCTGCAGCCGCGCCTGCTCGCGCTGCCAGTAGTCGCGCTCCTGCTGCCCCTGCTCCAGCTGGTGCTGCAACTGCCTGAGGGCGCGCAGCTTGTGCTCGCGCAGGGTGAGCAGTTGCTGCAGCCTGTCGGCATCCTCGGCCCAATCCTGCATGGCGGTGAGCAG
Organism: Aeromonas sp. QDB14; assembly: GCF_027707845.1. Classification (NCBI taxonomy): domain Bacteria; kingdom Pseudomonadati; phylum Pseudomonadota; class Gammaproteobacteria; order Aeromonadales; family Aeromonadaceae; genus Aeromonas; species Aeromonas sp. QDB14. The sequence continues at coordinate 2,542 of NZ_JAPCJD010000094.1, forward strand.
GGGCTGCCACTGGCGGGCCACCGGCGCCAGCTCCTTGTGATCCTCAAGCCAGGCACCCCACTGCTGGTGCTGGGCCTTGAGCTGCTCCACCTGCTGGCGCTGCTGGCGCCAGCCCTGTTCCAGAGTGAGCTGCACCTCCCGCTCCTGCGACCCCTCCTGCTGGATCTTCTGCAGTTGCTGCTGCTTTTCCCGAATGCGGGTATCGAGCTCCTGCGCCCGCTTGAGCTCGGGCTGCAGGGCGCCCCACTCGCGCTCGGCGGCGATCTTCTCCGCCAGTAGCTGTTGTTCGGTGAGGGCGCTCTGCTGGGTCTGCTCCTCCAGCTTGCCAAGTTCAGGGCCAAGCTCGGCCAGCAGTTTCTCCTGCTGCTGCACCTCCAGGGTAAGGCGGGCCAGTTCGTCGTGATCGGCGCGGGCCACCTGGGCCTGCTCGGCGCGGGCGAACTCCTCGCGCTCGGGGGCGGCCGCAGCGTGGGCCGCCTCGGCCGCGGCAAGGGCCGCCTCTCCCTCCTGACAGGCCTGCAACTGCGCGGCGATGCGGCCGTTGAGATCGCGCAAGTCCTGCATCAGCTGCTGTTGTTGCTGCTCGTGCTTGAGGCTGGTGGCGAGGCTGACCTGCTGGCTCACCCACTGCTCGCGGGTCGCCTCGTCCATCAGCGCCACGTCGCCGAGCCGCTGGCTGATGGCGGCCAGTTTCTGCTGCTCCTCCCGCGCCCGCTCATGGGTCTGGACCGAAATGGCGGAGTAGAGCTCAGTGCCGGTCATCCGTTCGAGCAGGGCCGAACGCTCGTCGGCGCTCGACTTGAGGAAGGCGGCAAACTCCCCCTGGGGCAGGATGACGGCGCGGCGAAACTGCTCCCAGGAGAGTCCCACCAGCTCGTCAATGCGATCCTGCAGCTCCCGCTTGCTGCCATTGAATACCTGGCCCGACACCACGTCGGTCAGGCTGCGCTCCTGGGCCTGAAAGCGCCCCTCGGCGCGGTTGCGGGCACGGCGCACCGCCCAGCGGGCCAGCCAGACCCGGCCATCGCAGCCGCGAAACTGCACCTCGGCAAAACCGCTGGCGTGGCCGCGGCTGAGGATGCCGCGCACATCGTTGGCCTTGAGCTTCTCCTCGTCATCCATGCGGCCCACTTCGGCGACGTTCTTGCGATTGGCGATAAAGCGCGGCATCTCGTCGTAGAGTGCCAGACAGATGGCATCGAGCAGGGTACTCTTGCCCGCGCCGGTATTGCCGGTGATGGCAAACAGGCCGGCGGCCCCCAGGGCGCCACCGGCAAAATCGATGGTGAATTGACCGGTCAGGCTGGCCAGATTCTCCCCTGACAGCGACAAGATTTTCATTGGCTGGACTCCTTCACCTGCTCCAGGATCTCTTCAAACGACGCCATTAGCTCGGCCTCCGGCTCACCATCGAACTGACGCTGATAGCAGAGGCGAAACACCTCGGTGGGGGAGAGCTCATCGAGCCGGCGCTGGCCGGCACCGTCCGCCAGCCCCTGGCCCGAGCCCTGATAACTGGTCGTGATGCGGGCAAGGCGCACCGGCTTGTCGCCGATGGCGGCCAGCACGCGCTCGCGGATGCGGGCCTCGGGTTTGGGCAGCAGCAGCCGCACCTCGAGGAAGGGCTGCGCCTGCTGCGGGCAAGCGGGCAGCGCCAGCGCCTCGATGGCCTGGAGCGCCTCGTCGAGGCCGCTCTGGGGCAGCCGGATCATCTCCACCGCCCGGGGCACCGGGATCCGCTCAAGCTGGGCCAGCTTGCCCCCCTCAAACGTCACCTCCAGCACCTGATGGTTGTAGTTCGCCTCGGCCAGCGAGAGCGGCAGCGGCGAGCCGCTGTAGTGCACTCCCTCGGCCGGGCTCTGGGCCAGGTGCAGGTGACCCAGCGCCGTGTAGTCGGCGGCGGCAAACAGCTCGGCAGGCAGGGCATGCTGGTTGCCGCCAAGCACCCGCCGCTCAGAGAGCTCGGAGAGCTGGCCCGCCGCCAGATAGGCGTGGCCCATGGCGATGAGGGCCTGATCCGGATGGCAGCGCGCCCGCCCCTCGCGCAGCACCGCTTCATAGACCTGGCGCACCCCTTCGATGAGTCTGTCCTGCCCCTCGCTGAGCCCTTCCGGGCGCAGATCGCTGCTGCGCAGAAACGGCACGGCGGCGCACCAGGCGGCCACCTCGCCGTTCTTGCCTCGCAGCGGCACCAACAGGCGCTCGGTCTCGAGGCGCCCCTCGTCGTCCCGGCTGATGCTGCCCACCAGATGCAGGTCGAAGGCGCGCAGCAGCTCATGGGGGGCATCCAGCTTGGAGGGGGAGTCGTGGTTGCCGCCGATGAGCACCATCTCCAGTGCCGGGTGCTCGGCCCGCAGCCGTGCCAGGAAGCGGTAGAGCTGCTGCCAAGCACTGGCGGGAGGGTTGGCGGTGTCGAACAGATCGCCCGCCACCAGCAGGGCGTCGATGTCGCGGGTCTTGATGGTGTCGGCCAGCCAGTCGAGGAAGGCGTCGTGTTCGAAGCGGCGGTCGTGGCCGTGAAGCTGATGACCGAGGTGCCAGTCGGCGGTGTGCAGGATCTTCATGGAAAACGGCTCGATAAGGAGAAAAGAGCGGGGGCGAGGACGCCCCGGGATGGAGACAAGATGAGGATGGTGCCCCCCGTTTTCAACCGGGGCAGCCCCAGACGTCAGATTCAGACGGCTTGGTAATGCATCTGGTACTGAAGATGGCCGGTGAGGGGATCGGGCACCTCCCCCCCGATTTCAAAGCCGTGGCGGCGGTAGAAACGCACCGCCGGCTCGTTCTCCACGAAGACCCGGGTATGCAGCTCGGCACATCTGGATCTGGCTTCCTGCAACAGGGCGTGCCCCACCCCCCGCCCCTGCCTATCGGGGCGCACGAAGAGTGCAGCCAGGTAATCATCCACCAGCGCCATGAAGCCGAGCAGATCCCCTCGCTCCTCGAACACCCAGATGCGGGCGTGATCGAGGTAGCGGGTACGCAGCTCCTCCTGAGCCTGCCACCAGCAGGAGGCATCGACGAAATCGTGGGCCTGCAGGGAAGCCAGGAGCCAGATTTCGACGATCTCTTCCATGTCTTCCGGCCGACTCTGTCTCAACATGGTCGCCTCCTTGTCAGCAATGTGAACACTCGCAGTCTAGGGGAGTTGGGCCCGCTCACGGGGGATCAAGGTGGGGCCCTGTGAGGTCGATCGCCCTTTATTTAGCGAGAATGATTGGCTGATCACAAAGCGCCTCTCTAGTACAATGCCCGCCGGACAATCTAGAGACCGAGGACGCCATGTGGTTTAAAAACCTGCAGATTTACCGCTTTACCCGCCCCTTCGACCTGACCGTTGAGCAGCTGGAAACCCAGCTGGAAGCCTGCGCCTTCACCCCATGCGGCAGCCAGGACATCTCCCGGTTCGGGTGGGTCAAGCCCCTTGGCAAATTCGGCTCCACCCTGACCCACGCCGCCTCTGGCCACATCCTGCTGTGCGCTCGCAAGGAAGAGAAGATGCTGCCCGGCACCGTGGTCAAGGAGATGCTGGCGGAGAAGGTAGAGGCCATTGAATTCGAACAGGGTCGCGCCCTCAAGAAGAAAGAAAAAGAAGCGCTGAAAGAGGAGATCATGCACACCCTGCTGCCCCGCGCCTTCAGCCGCACCAGCCAGACCTTCGCCTGGATAAACCCTGCCGACAACCTGATGGTGGTGGATGCAGGCTCCGCCAAGAAGGCGGACGATCTGCTGGCGCTCCTGCGCAAATCCATCGGCTCCCTGCCGGTGGTGCCGGTGGCCCTCAAGAACCCGCCCGAGATCACCATGACCGAGTGGCTCAACGAGGGCAACCTGCCCGCCGCCTTCACCCTGGAGGACGAAGCCGAGCTGCGCAGCGCCATGGAGCACGGCGGCATCATCCGCTGCAAGCAGCAGGATCTGATGAGCGAGGAGATCAAGAACCACCTGGCCAACGACAAGCTGGTGACCAAGCTGGCCCTCAACTGGGGCGAAACCCTGAGCTTCGTGCTGGGGGACGATCTCTCCATCAAGCGCCTCAAGTTCAGCGAAGAGCTGCGCGAGCAGAACGACGACGTCACTAGTGAAGATCCCGCCGCCCGCCTGGACGCAGACTTCGCCCTGGTCACCGCCGAGCTCTCCCAGTTCATCCCGGCCCTGTTTGCCGCCCTGGGCGGTGAAGAGCAGTCCATCTAAGCAAATTGGCTCAGCCTGATTGCAAAAAACCGCCTTCACGGCGGTTTTTTCATCTCCATCGGCACCGTCGCCGCGAGCTGGTCCCCTCCGGGGTAGCGCCGCCGCGCAATCTCCTGACCCCATAGGTTGCAGCAGCATAGCGCACTGCCCCGGCAGCATGATACCTCGCTAGAGTGCCCCCCTTTCCTGCAACAGTCGATGAAATAGCTGCGCCAGGGTGCGGTAACCCTCGGCATTGAAATGCACCGCATCGGACTTCAGGGCCGGGTCTCGCAGCAACTCACCGATGCTGTCGTTGTCCAGCACCAGCCCGTACTGCTCTGCCAGCTCCTCGTAGAGGGGAGCGCCATCGGCAAACAGGGATTTTCGGGGCACCCCGACAAGCAGGATCTGGGCCCCGCTCCCCTGCACCGCCTCTATCATGGCAGCGAGATTGGCCTTGAGGGCCGCCTCCCCGCTGCCACGCAGGATGTCGTTGCCCCCCTCCAGCAGGATGACCAGAGCGGGTCTGTGCCGGGCCAGCAACCCGGGCAGGCGGGCCCTGCCGGCCTGGCTCAGCTCTCCGGACACCCCGCCATTGACCACGGGATGGCCGCTCAGGGTCGCCAGCACGCTGGGGTAGCTTTGGGACGGGCTCACCCCGCGCCCCTCGGTCAGACTGTCCCCGAAGGCGAGCAGGGTCTCCCCCTGGGCCAGCGGTCTGAAGGTCGGCTCCCCGCAGGACGCCAGCAACAGGCAGAGCAGCCCCGCCATGCAAGGTTTCGCCAGCGTCCCCCGGTGTGTCATGAGCGCCTCCTTGATAGTTTTGTAACCATATGAGTATTAAGACAAACTTTTAATCAAGCTCCAAGTGTGACACATTTCGGCAGGTGAACAAGAAACCGACAAGGAGCCTGTCATGTCCCTCAACCCCCTCGGCCTGCTGGTCGCCCTCGGCCTGCTTGGCGGCTGCGCCTCCCAGGATGGCTTTCACTATGTCCCTCCTCCCCAGACCCTGATCGCCCCGGAGGCGGCCAGCGGCTGGATTGACAAGCCCGGCTGGCAGGGCCGTGACTTCATGGTGGCGGCGGCCAACCCGCTGGCGGTGGATGCGGGCTACCAGATCATCAAGGCGGGGGGCAGCGCCATCGATGCAGCCATCGCCGTCCAGCTGGTATTGACCCTGGTGGAGCCTCAATCCTCGGGCATCGGCGGCGGCTCCCTCATGCTGGTGTGGGACGGCAAGCAGGTGGCGGCGGTGGATGGCCGGGAGACAGCCCCCGCCGCTGCCACCGATCAGCTCTTCATGAAGGAGGGCAAACCCATGGCCTTCTATGAGGGGGTGGTGGGCGGGCGCTCCGTCGGCGCCCCCGGCACGGTGCGTGCCCTGGCCCTGGCGCACGAGCGCTATGGCAAGCTGCCCTGGGCCACGCTGTTCGAACCCGCCATCACCCTCGCGGAGCAAGGGTTCGTGATAAGCCCCCGCCTCGCCACCCTGCTTGCCAAGGATCCCTATCTGGCCGGGGATCCGGACGCCCGTGCCTACTTCTATCAGGCGGACGGCACTCCCAAGACGGCAGGTACCCGGCTCACCAACCCGGCCCTGGCCAGGGTGCTGCGTACCCTGGCAAGCGACGGCCCCGACGCCTTCTATCGCGGCTCGCTGGCCGAGGCCATGGTGGCCAAGGTGCACGCCCACCCGACCAACCCCGGGGTGCTGAGCGCCGCCGATCTCGCCAGCTACCAGGCCAAGCTGCGGGACGGGCTCTGCTTTGACTATCGCCAGAGCGAGATCTGCGGCTTCCCGACCCCCTCCTCCGGCACCATCGCCCTTGGCCAGATTTTCGGCATGCTGGAAAGCCGGGACATGGCCGCCCTCAAACCGGTACAGGGGGAGCAGGGTCAACTGGCCGCCTCCAGCGAGGCCATTCACCTCTACAGCGAGGCGGCACGCCTCGCCTTCGCCGATCGCAACCAGTATGTGGCCGACGGCGACGTCGTCGACGTGCCGGTGACAGGCCTGCTGGACAAGGGCTATCTGGCGCAGCGGGGGCACCTTATCGGCAACCGCTCCATGGGCGTCGCCCAGCCCGGCAACCCGCCACGGGCGCTGGCCAGGGGCCGGGACGCCACCCCGGAGCTGCCCTCCACCAGCCACATCTCCATCGTGGACAAGAGCGGCATGGCGGTGGCCATGACCAGCTCCATCGAGGATGGCTTCGGCTCGCGGCTGATGGTCAACGGCTACCTGCTGAACAACCAGCTCACCGACTTCTCCTTCACCTCGGTGGACGCCGCCGGCCTGCCGGTGGCCAACCGGGTGGAGCCCGGCAAGCGCCCCCGCTCCTCCATGTCGCCCCTGCTGGTGTTTGACAAGGCAAGCGGCGAGCTCGAGATGAGCCTGGGATCCCCGGGAGGCTCGGCCATCATCAACTACGTGGGCAAGGCGCTGCTCGGCACCCAGGATTGGGGGCTCGACCTGCAGCAGGCCATCAACCTGCCCAATTTCGGCAGTCGCAACGGCCCCACCGAGCTGGAGCAGGGGCGCACGCCCGACGCCGTGGTTCAGGGGCTCAAGGCCAGAGGGCACGAGGTCCTGCTTAACGAGCAGACCTCCGGGCTGCAGGGCGTCCAGCGCCATGCCGGCGGCTGGCTGGGGGCCGCAGACCCCAGACGTGAGGGGGTCGCCAGGGGGGAGTGATGCCCCTTCAGCACCCTCGTTCACCATGGAGGAGGCCCGCCTCCTCCATGCCGTGTGCTCATAGGTGTTTTCCCTTGCCTCCCAATATCATCATCGATTGATTATTCCTGCCAATTTTTCTTTAACTGCACACTCTTTTCACCCAATCGCAATGCATTAAAGATGCTTTTCATCAAAACCAACGCAAAAACTGGAACAGTGTTGCTCATGGCATATAAATGCATTACTTTTCAATAGAAACGGCATCTGTTGCCCTCAAGATTTCCCCTTGATACGGCCAACTTCTGTCTCTTTCGCCCCCTGCTCATTGACAGCTGCCCTCTTCACCTTCGGGTGATCTGGTAGCCCCTGACTGCCATTAGCGAGGTGACGACATGGACCACTCACTCCCCCTTATCACCACCCTGGTAGGCGGCCTCGTGCTGGCCTACCTCTTCGGCATGCTGGCAAGCCGCCTGCGCATCTCCCCCATGGTGGGCTACCTCGCGGCCGGCGTGGTATGCGGCCCCTTTACGCCGGGCTATGTCGCCGATCTGCGGCTCGCCCCCGAGCTTGCCGAAATCGGCGTCATCCTGCTGATGTTTGGTGTCGGCCTGCACTTTTCCGTGAAAGACCTGCTGTCTGTGAAACACATCGCCATCCCGGGAGCCATCGTTCAGATAACCCTTGCGACCCTGCTCGGCCTTGGCCTCTCCCAACTTCTCGACTGGACCGTGACCGCCGGCCTGGTGTTTGGCCTGGCCCTCTCCACCGCCAGTACCGTGGTGCTGCTGCGCGCCCTGGAGAGCCGCGGCCAGCTCGACACCAACGAGGGACGCATCGCCATCGGCTGGCTCATCGTGGAGGATCTGGTGATGGTGCTGGCCCTGGTACTGCTCCCCATCCTCGCCAACCTGCAGCAGGGGGGCGAGGCACTGACCCCGGCCCAGGTGATGGCGGATATCGGCCTGACCCTGGCCAAGGTAGCTGCCTTCATCGCCCTGATGGTCATCGGCGGGCGACGCCTCATCCCCTGGCTGCTGGCCCGCACCGCCGCCACCGGCTCCCGCGAGCTGTTCACCCTGGCCGTCCTCTCCTGTTCCCTTGGCATCGCTTTTGGCGCCGTCAAGCTGTTTGGCGTCTCCTTTGCTCTCGGCGCCTTCTTCGCCGGCGTCGTGATGAACAGCTCCCATCTAAGCCACAAGGCGGCCAACGACACCCTGCCCCTGCAGGACGCCTTCGCCGTGCTCTTCTTCGTCTCCGTGGGCATGCTGTTCGACCCCGTCATCCTGCTGCGCGAGCCCCTGGCCGTGCTGGCCACCCTGTTCGTCATCGTGATCGGCAAATCGGTGGCCGCCTTCGCCATCGTGCGGCTCTTTGGCCACAGCCAGCGCACGGCGCTGACCATCTCCGCCAGCCTGGCCCAGGTGGGGGAGTTCTCCTTCATCCTGATGGGTCTCGGGGTCATGCTCGAGCTGGTCCCCGGAGTCGCCCGGGATCTGGTGCTGGTCGGCGCCTGTTTCTCCATCGTGCTCAATCCGCTGGTCTTCAACCAGGTGGAGCGTTGGCTGAGGCGCCATCCCGAGCCACGCACCGATGAGTCACCTCACCTCTGCCCCTTGCAGGGCCATGTGGTGGTAGTGGGCGCCGACGAGATAGGTCAGCACCTCATCCGGCAGTTGCATGAACAAGGCAGGGAGATGGTGGTGATCGACACCGACGAGCGACTGCTGGCCCCCTGGCGCGCCATGGGGATCACCTGTCTGGCGGGCCATCCCATCCAGCAGGATCTGCTGATGGCGGCGCTGCCCAACGCCAGCTGGCTGCTGATCACCCTGGATGACAGCCTGCTGGCCGGTGAGATAGCCATCAGGGCGCAGGAATACGGCGCCCTGATGCGCATCGCCGCCTGTGCCCACCAGCACGAGGAGGTGCATCATCTGCGCGTGCGCGGCGTGCATCAGGTGGTCAAGAGCGAGGAGGAGGCTGCGCGGCGACTCTGTCACCTCGCCATGGAGATGGCCTGAAGCTCATCGGAAGTAACGAGTCCCCACGACGGGGCCAGACAAGAAGCCCGGGCCTGCTGCCCGGGCTTCTTGCATGACGGGGCGATACTGCCGTTCCCTCACAGCAGATCGTGCTTGTCCAGCAGGCGATAGAGGGTGGCCCGGGAGATGTCGAGCGTGCGGGCCACCTCCTCGAGCTGATCGGGGAAGCGGGCCAGCGTCCGTTGCAAGGCCTGACGCTCCGCCGCTTCGCGCACCGCCTTGAGCGAGCCGTCGAGCAGCAGGCTGTCCATGTTGGTCAGCTCCATGTCATCGGCTTCGATGAAGGGGCCGCTGCACATGACCGCCGCCCGCTGCACCCGGTTGCGCAGCTCCCTCACATTCCCCGGCCAGCCATAGGACTGCATGGCCTGGCGCGCCTTGCGGGTGAAACTGAGCACCCGCCCGCCCCGCACTTCCGCCAGAATGTCATCGGCAAGGAGCTGGATGTCTTCCGCCCGCTCGCACAAGGCCGGGGTGCGCAAGCGCACCACGTTGAGCCGGTAGTAGAGATCCATGCGAAAGCCGCCGCTGGCCACCGCCTGCTCCACATCGATATTGGTGGCCGCGATGATCCGCACATCCACACGACGCGACAGGTGGCTGCCCACCGCCTCTATGCACTGCTCCTGCAAGAAGCGCAGCAGGGTTGCCTGATCCTCCAGTGGCAACTCCCCTATCTCGTCGAGAAACAGGGTGCCGCCATCGGCGGCCTCTATCTTGCCTATCTTGTGGTGCTGTGCCCCGGTGAAGGCCCCCTTGACGTGGCCGAACAGCTCGGACTGGATGAGCTGATGGGGCATGGCCCCGCAATTGACCGCCACGAAAGGGCTCTCCTCCCCGAACGTGCTGTAGTGCAGCTCCCGGGCCACCAGCTCCTTGCCCGTGCCGCTCGGTCCCGTCACCAGTACGGGCAGGCGGCAATGCTGCAACCGCACGATCTGGTCGCGCAACTGGCGGATGGGGGCGCTCTCCCCCTGGATGAAACGCAGCTGGGGTTGCAGTCGGGGGCGGTGTCGCCGGATGAGGCGCGCCATCCCCAGGGCATGTCCCAGGCTGTGGGAGAGCCTGTCTCTGTCCAGGGGAAAGGTGTGAAAATCATGAAAACAGGCTGCCAGCAAATTGCGAAGGGCTTCGCTGGCGAGACAGTCCCGCTGGATGAGGCCGATCCACAAGGCGCCGGAGTGCTGCGCAATCAGGTTGTAGAGGGCTTCGTGCTGCTGATGCTCGATCACCACCAGCACCAGGGGATAGTCCTTTTCCTGCAGTTTTTTCTCTGCCACCACCAGGGAGCTTGCCTGCTCCACCTGCCACTCGCCTTGTTCCAGCAGGCTTTCCAGTACGGCACATGAATTGATGAGCAACAATGCCGTTTCTGTCATAGGGACAACTCCTTGTTATCGCCACTGCACGAAGGAGTCTGACGACTTGTCCAGATAACTCCCTTTATCATCAAATGGCGCCATTTAATATGGCCAGACGATGATAACTATAAACCATCCCGCCTTTAGATTGATGGCACCACAATATTGATACAGCCAAATTATCAGTGAGAAAAAATAAATCCATTGATAAATAAGCGCTTACTTCACGACATAATATGTCGCTCTCAATATTGAGACGTAAAAACAATTATATCAAATAAAAAACAACTAAAAATCATATGGTTGTAAATTGGCATGGTCGTTGCTCTCTCCAATAAGCCCTCCTGGCAGATGGAGACAGAACATGAAAATATATATTGCATTGGCAGCATTTCCTTTTCTGGCATTTGCCCCCCCCTCAATGGCACAAAACCGGGTCGATCTCGGTGCTCAGGCATTGAGCAATATTCGTGGTTCCATGGGCGTCAATATGGTTGCCGGCAATAACCGCGAATTCAACTTCGAAGTGCGACACTCGCCTATGCCGCCTGACAGTACTCTTCGAATACCTTGACAGGCTGCCT
>NZ_JAPCJD010000095.1:0-13338 GCF_027707845.1 Aeromonas sp. QDB14
CCATGATCTCGCACCTCAGTAACTGTACGTAAGATCAGTATAGCTCGTGGTGACTGCTAATCATGGGTAATCAGGAACGGCAATGTCTGAAGTTAGGCCATGGTTAGGTTCTATTATTTCACTTGCACGGTTTAGAGTTAATAGAAAACTCAGGGTGATTGACTTTTCTGAGTTGTATGGAGAGGGTAATCGTCGATTTTATCTAGGGGAGCCACAACAGGAAGAAATCATCAAAGCTGTTTGGGCTGATATAGATAATGCGTTCTCTCGACCGGTAAAAGCATCGGATGTGACATCTGATTACGTACCCACCCAAATTATCTCTGAGTTTATTAAGTCCAAAGGATATGATGGGATTGCTTATAAAAGCTCTCTTGCTGCAGGTCATAACATAGCTCTCTTTGACTTAACATCAGCAGATGTTATTGCTTGTGATCTTCATGAGGTTTCATCTGTGAAGTTCTCTTTCAATAATATGCCTGAGCATTGGTAATTTAGCATATTTGGCTTGGCAGGATCATGGCCATATCGAATAGCGAAGCGTATTCGGACGATCGCGAAAGGGAGCTTACCGAGAGGCCTCTGACTCCAGGGTTGCCTGCCTTGCCATTGCTCGGTGCGTGGCGGTATGCGGACGATTACGCTGCGCTAATCGTCCCTACATCAAGGCGTTGATTGCGTATGTTGAGCCCTTTCCTCTCTCCATTCCCCGCATTGCCAACCACCATGTCTGTCGTGACTCGCTGCTGACTTCTCCCCCGACTTCACCTTGGCTTCACACAGCCTCATTTTCCCTTCACAAATCCCCCCTATCTTCTGCCCACTGCTTAAAAGGCCCGGCTTGCCACAGGGTGGCGAGGGCCAAAGAGAGGGGAGCAAGACGATGAAATCCTGGATCAAATACGGGCTGGCCGGGGCCTTGATACTGGTGGCAAGCTTCTGGGGCGGCAGCGTGCGGGCGGCGGGGGCGTGGCCCGCTCAAGGGGGCCCGTGCCCGCCTGTCTCCCAGTTTCCCTAATATCAGGCCAATGACTGAACGCGCCGGGCTGATCTGTCAACGGAAGCGGAACAGCTCCCGGTGCAGCGGGGCGGCCAGATGGGCATCCAGGGTGTGGGCCATGGGCTCGGGGCCGCAGAACCACACCGGGGTGTGCTGGCGTTCACCCAGGGCGGCCAGATCCAGTCGGCCGCGCTCTGACTCCAGATGCAGCCGGTAGTCGACTCCGGCCCGGCGGCACAGCTCGGCCAGCCGATTGTGATAAGGGGCGGCCTCGGCGGTGGGGGCGCATTGCAGCAAGGTGGTGCCGGGGCGTTTTTCGCCGCGGCGCACCAGGGCCTCCAGCCAGGCGACGAAGGGGGTGATGCCGATACCGGCGCCCATCCAGAGCGCGGGGGCGGGATCCGGCAGGGCGAAGGCGCCATAGGGGCCGGTCACGATGACGGCATCCCCCACCCTGAGGTGCTGGTGCAGCCAGCGGGTGTGATCCCCGAGGGCGCGCACCGCCAGGGTCAGAGAGCGGTAGTCTGCCGAGACATCCACCAGGGTGTAGGGATGGGGCTCGCCGCGCCCGGCGAAGTCGAAGAAGGCGAACTGTCCGGGGCGGTAGCCGTGCAGGGGCGCGGTGAGGGCAACCCGGATCTCCAGGGTGCGCTCATCCAGGGGGGCGAGGGCGCTGACCGTCCCTTGGCGGCGTGCGTCCCGTCCCACCCGGCCAAACAGGGAGTAGAGCGCCCCCAGAGTACCCAGCCCGCCGCCGATAAGCAGGGTCAGGCCGACCGGGGTCAGGGCGCCGATGCGCGGCAGCAGGCAGAGCCCGTGCAGCCAGCCCATCAGATAGATGACCGGGGCCAGCCGGTGAACCACCTTGAAGCGCTCGTAGCGCACCACCGCCAGCAGGCTTACCACCACCAGCGCCAGCAGCAGATAGAAACTCCATTCCCCCAGGGTATTGCCGAGGCTGTGCCAGAGGGCATCGTTACCAGCACCAGCACCAGCACCAGCACCAGCACCAGCACCAGCACCAGCACCAGCACCAGCACCAGCACCGCGGCGCGCCGGCCGGGTCAGCCAGTCGGCGGCGACAGCCCACTTGGGGGCTTCCACCAGCAGCCAGTGGGCCACGAGGGTGCCGGTGGCCCAGAGGGCGCTGCTGCGGTGCAGGCGCAACATGCGATCCAGCCCGCCGCACCAGGCCTCGAGCCTCGGCAGGCGCAGGGCCAGCAGCAAAGAGAGGGTCATGGCGCCGAGGCCAAGCAGACCGGTCAGGATCAGCAGCTCGTGGCGCCAGGGCCAGACGCTGGCGGGCCACTGGGTGAGGCCTGCGAGCCAGAGCAGGGTGAGGGTCAGGGGCAGGGCCCAGACGAGGGATGCGGGTTTCATGATGTCCTCCTTGTCCATGCCTCCATTGCACGCCTGCTTTGTGGCGAAAGTGTGCCCTCTTACTACCTCTTTTGTAGCAGAGTGTGGCAAAGGGTCGCCGGGTCAGGGCAAGCGGACTGAGGAGGAGGGCGCGGAGCAGAACAGGGGGGCAGGAAAGCGGTCGGCGTCACCCCACAGGCCTGCGTCTGGAGAGTGGTGATGCTGGGGCAGCCACATGGCTGCCCCAGCAAACAGTCGTGTCAGGATTTTCGTCCCTTGCCGCCCTTGTTGCCCGCGAGGGCCTGCTTTCTGGCCTTCTGCTTCTGGGCGCCCTTGCTGGCGCGGCGCGGCTCGGGGTCGAAGCGGGTGAGATCCGGCTCAAAGCCCGGGAACCACTGCTGGGGCAGACGGGTGTCGAGCACTGCCTCCACCTTCTCTAGAAGCGGCGCGTCTTCCGGGCTGAACAGGGTGATGGCGAGCCCCTTGTTGCCGGCGCGGCCGGTGCGCCCGATGCGGTGGACGTAATCCTCGGGCTGATAGGGGAACTCCAGATTGATCACATGGTTGAGATCGCTGATATCGAGGCCGCGAGCCGCCACGTCGGTGGCCACCAGCGCCTGCAAGGTGCCGGCGCGAAACGCCAGCAGCACGTTTTCCCGCGCGCTCTGTGACAGATCCCCGTGGAAGGCCAGCGCATTGATGCCCCCCTTGCCAAGCTGCTGGGCCAGCTTGTCGGCCCCCTGGCGAGTGCGGCTGAAGATCAGCGCCGGTGCCCAGCCCTTCACGGTCAGCATGTGTTGGACCAGTGCCACCTTGCGATCGCTGTCCACCGCATAGACCCGCTGCTCCACCTCGGCCGCCGTGGTGTTGCGCGGTGCCATTTCCACCAGCGCCGGGTCGCGCAGCAGCACCTTGCAGAGGGCAAAGAGGTTGTCGTCGCAGGTGGCCGAAAACAGCAGGGTCTGGCGATCCGCCGGGATTTGCTTCAGCAGCGCCTTGATCTCGTCCATAAAGCCCATGTCGAGCATCCTGTCCGCCTCGTCAAACACCAGATGACGCAGTTCGGCCAGCGTGAGCGCCCCCTGGCGCAGGTGATCGAGCAGGCGGCCCGGGGTGGCGATGAGGATATCCACCCCGGCGTTCAGCGCCTCCACCTGGGCGGCGATGCTCACCCCGCCGTAGACCAAGGTGCTGGTGAGGTCGGTGCCCCTGGCGTAGCGTGTGACGCTCTCGGCAACCTGCACCGCCAGCTCGCGGGTCGGCACCAGCACCAGGGCGCGAATGGGGCGGGGGGCATCGCTCGTCGGGTGTTGCAGCAACTGCTCCAGCAGCGGCAGCACGAAGGCGGCGGTCTTGCCGGTGCCGGTCTGGGCGCCCGCCATCAGATCCCGCCCCGCGAGGATCAGGGGGATGGCGCTGGCCTGCACCGGGGTGGGGGCGGCGTAGCCAAGCTCGGTCAGGGTTTGCTGCAAGCGGGGGGAGAGGGCCAGTTCGGCGAAAGAGGCAATGGACATAGGGCACCAGTATGGGGTTATCCCGCCCCGTGGCCGGGACGGAAACAATCAGCGTGACGGGATGGTAACAGATAGCGGGGGCGCGGCAGAAGCCGGGGCGCTCAGGGGGCCGAATCGGTGCCCGGATCGCGGACAAGGCGGATGGTCTGCCCCTGGTAATAGGCGATATTGCGCTTGCCGTGCTGCTTGACGTGATAGAGCAGATCGTCGGCCAGTTGCACCGCCTCGGCCACCGTCAGGTAATCGCGAATGCGGGTCACTCCGGCGGAGAAGGTGATGGGGGCGGGCAGTTCGGGGATGCGCAATGGCCGCTCCAGCAGGCGGGCGGCGGAGTGATGCATCATGTTGTCATCGTCCATCCCCTTGAACAGCACGATGAACTCTTCCCCGCCCCA
The DNA here is from genome assembly GCF_027707845.1 of Aeromonas sp. QDB14. Lineage (NCBI taxonomy): Bacteria > Pseudomonadati > Pseudomonadota > Gammaproteobacteria > Aeromonadales > Aeromonadaceae > Aeromonas > Aeromonas sp. QDB14. The sequence continues at coordinate 4,269 of NZ_JAPCJD010000095.1, forward strand.
GCGAATGGCGACATCGCCCCTGCGAATATTGGCCTTGAGGTGAGCGGCGAAGGCGACGAGCGCCAAATCGCCCACCCCGTGGCCATGGGTATCGTTGACGGACTTGAAGTTGTCGATGCCGAGGATCATCAGGTAGTCGTGCTCCTGCAGCAGCGCCTCGTTCAGGATGTCACGGCGCGGCAGTCGGGTCAGGTGGTCGGTCTGGGCCAGGGTGCGCAGGCGGGTAACCAGGCTGCGCCCCGTCAGCATGATCAGCAGCAGGATGATGAGATAGAGCTTGAAGGCCGCCCCGTAGAGCACGGACCGGATGAAATCGCCGTAACTGTATGACCACTTGAGGTAGAGATCATTGCCTGCCTGAGTGCGCATCAGCGGCGTGCTCAGGCAGAGGTGGAACGGGCGGCAGGGCTCGACCTCTTCGAAGGAGAGGACGGTCCGGGTCGGATTGAGGCTCTCGAAGGGGCGCAGCACCTCCTTGAACGCACGGTCGACGGCGATGTCGATGCCCTTGAGCCCATAGCGGTAGTCCTTGATGGCGGGCTCGTAATAGATGAAGGGGAAGTAGAGGGTGATGGCCTGCAACCCGGTGAAGGTGTCGGTATAGAGACCGGAGACCCAGGCTTCATCCGTGCTGCAGGGGACATGGGTGGCCGCGAAAAAGGCGCAGCCGAAATAGTGGGTCCAGGGCTCGATGTCATTGAGGTTGGTGTTGACCGGTAGCAACTGGCTCGGCAGCATCCGCTGGTTGGCGACCATGCCGAGCAGGCGGCGATCATCATAGAAGGCGTAGAGGTTGAGGACCTCGGGGTTGGAGATGACGTACTGGTAGGCGAGGAGCATCTGGTTGGCCGGGGGCAACACGGGAATGACCGCCAGGCGCTTCAAGGTGGGGAGATCATAGCCATAGGCATAGGCCGTCGCATCCCCGTTCTCGCTGAAGATGGGCATCTTGATGCTGCTGTTGTCGATGAAGGCGGCCAGTTTCTCCGGCGCCAGGATGCGGGCCCGCTGATAGAACACCTCGAACAGGTTGGGCTGCTTGGCGGTGATGAGCGCCATGTCGTGCCTGATACGAAGGTAGGTGTAGTTGCACACCAATCCGAGCCCCATCAGGGCCGGGCAGAGCCAGCCAAGCCGGGTGAGCCATCGACGGGGGAGGAAACGCAGCAGTGAGGCGGCCATGGCGTGAACGCTCCCGTGGTGACAGAGGCCTTTTTTGTAACTGATTTTACCGGGCATCACCAGATGAAGTTGGTGGGGTGCCATGGGGTGTGCACAAAAATGAGCCAGCAATATCAAAAAGATAGACGATAAGATCGCATTCGATGGTGGGCGGGGGAAGGGGGGGGACTGAAACAAGAGGGCATGGCGCCCTCTTGTGTGGACTGTGACAGGCGCCTTAGCGAGCCTGGTATTTCGGCGAGCGGGGGCCAGGGAGGATGCCGTTGGGCGTGTCGGCACTGAGCAGCCTGACGCTGGTGATGCCGGCGATTTCATGGCCCTTGTCGGTCAGGGTGTTGGCAATCTGATTGACCACCGCCACCACCAGCATGCCGATGAGGCCGCCCCCCGAATTGCCCTGCTGCTCGGCACTGCTGGCGCTGGCACTGCCTTCCCACAACAGCTTGCCGGTGCGCAGATCCACCAGGCGGGCACTGGCGGTGACCACCGTCTCGCTGGAGATGACCAGATAGCTGGTACCGTACTCCTTGATGTCGAGGTAGAGGGCGGTATCGGCTCCGTAGATCTCGTGGAGCTTCTTGATGGGCAGCGCCTGGATGTCGGCGGGCTCGGTCACGCCGTTCTGCCGGAACGTCTCGTTGGTGACCGCCACCGGCAGCACGTAATAGCCGGACTCGGCGAGCGGATAGGTGATCTGGGATTGCAGGCTGGGGCCCGCCTTGATGTCCGGCGAGTGATTCACCGGCGGCAGCACCAGAATGGAGGTTGGTTTGCTCTCCTTGAAGTTGCTGTAGTCGTAGCCGGGGCCCTGTGCACAGCCGCCCAGGAGGAGGGCGCCCAGCGTGAGGGCAAGGAGGGTGCGCAGGGTCATTGGGTCTCTCCCTTCTTGCTGGACATCAGGAAGTTCATGAAGGGGGCCGATTCGGGGAAGAGGCGCTTCTCGGTTTCGAACTGCTCGCGAGTCTGGGCATCCTTGCCGAGCTGGGCGTACAGCATGCCGAGGTGAGCGTGAAAGCCCGGTGGCACAGCCTGCCCCTTGGCGCTCGCTTCTTGCTGGTTTTTCTCCAGCGCATCGATCTGCGCTTCGACCCCGGTGTCGTCACCCTGCATGTGCTGGTAAACCACTCCCTGATATTGCTCCCAGTTGTAGAGCGTCTGCGGCCCCTGGGCGCAGGCGCTCAGCAGCAGGCCGCTGACCAGCAGCAGAGAAGGACGGAACAGCGTCATCTCGTCTCTCCTCATTGGGCCGGGCGCCAGGCACCGGTCTCGATACCGTTCACCAGATTGTTGACGGCCTCGCGGATGGCGAGATCCAGCACCTTGCCGTTCAGGGTGGAGTCGTAGCTGGCGGTGCCGCCGAAGCCGACGATCTCGCGGTTGGAGAGTTCGTACTCCCCGGCACCCTGGGAAGAGAAGACCACTTCCGAGGTGGTGACGTTGACGATGTTCAGGTTGACCTTGGCATAGGCGATCTGTGACTTGCCGCGACCCAGGATGCCAAACAGCTGATGATCGCCGATTTCCTTGCGACCAAACTCGGTGACGTCGCCGGTGACCACGTAGTCGGCGCCCTTGAGTTGCTGGGCCTGTTGCTTGATCCCGGCTTCGGCCTGGATCTCCGCCATGTTGTCGCGATCCAGTACGCTGAAGCGACCGGTCTGTTGCAGGTGGGTGATCAGCACGGTTTTCGCCTGGTTGCCCAGCCGGTCCACGCCGTCGGAGAAGATGCCACGCATGTAGCTGGAACGGTTGTCGAACTTGCCGACGGCGATGGGGCTGCGTGCGCCCTGATAGTGGCTCTGATAGGAGGCAACCTTGGGTACCTCCAGGGTGCGCGACGACTCGCTCGCACAGGCTGTCAGCAAGCCCGCCATCAGGATGACACTGGATGAAACAACAAACTTCTTCATGTAAGGCCCCGTTATCAAAGGAAAAAACAGCGGCGGACTCTAACATGGTTCGTGGCGAAGAAAGTGCCCCGTATGGGGGGCATACCCGCTCAATCCCTGTGCGTTTGACAGGGGATGGCGGGTGACCGGGTCTGTTGCAGGGGCTGGAACACCTCCTCCAGGGCTGCCACCAGGGCGCGCATTCGGCCCGTCTTCTGCACATCCGGGTGCAGCACCATCCAGATGTCGATGGGATCGTGCTGGCCAGGCAGCAGGCGCACCAGGGCGGGGTCTTCTTCGGCGAGGAAGGTGGAGAGCAGGGCGATGCCGAGCCCTTGCCGGGCGGCGGCCATCAGCACCAGCTGGGCATTGCTCTGCATGACCACGTTGGGCTCGTGGAGCGGTTCGCCGCACAGACTCAGCCAGTGACGGGCCACCAGCTCTCTGGGAAAGAGCAGCAGGTCGTACTCTTGCAGTGCCTGACCCGAGCGGGGCGTGCCCCGCCTGGCCAGGTAGTCGGGAGAGGCGTAGAGCCCCATCTTGATGGTGGCGAGCCGTTTGACCACGAGATCTCCCTGCTCGGGGCGCACGCTGCGAATGGCGAGATCCGCCTCCTGATTGGGGATGTCGCTCACGCTGACGGCGGTCAGCAACTTGAGGCGGATGCCGGGGTGGCGCTGGCGCAGCAGGGTGAACGCGGGCAGCACGAAGCCCTGGGCCAGGGTATCCGTGGTGGCGATGCAAAGCTCCCCTTCCAGCTCCCCCAGGCTCGCGGTGCGCATCATGGCCAGGGCCGCCTGCGCCATGGCCTCGGCCAAGGGCGTGCGCCACCCCGACGTGATGCAGGATTGAGTCGGCGTGATGCAGAACTGCCGCAGTCCGGGGTGGGCGGGATCGCTATGATGTCGCTCCCGATTGCGGTTTCATTCGTCTGCCACTGGAGTGTCCATGTCTGTCTCAAGCGTCCCGGCTTGCGAGCCAGGTCAGGTTGTCCATCCTCGTCTGCGCTGGTTTCTCTCCCTCGCCCTGATGTCGGCCCTGCTCAACAGCAGCGTGCCTACCCCGCTCTATCCCCATTACCAGGCGGCGCTGGCTCTAAGCGATCTCGGCCTCAGCCTCATCTATGGCGGCTATGCGGGGGGCGTGCTCATCGCCTTGTTCGGGGTGGGCAACCTGGCGGGACGCGTGGCGGATCTGCGCACCCTGATCCTGCCTGCCCTGGTGGCGGTCGGGGGCGGGGCCCTGCTCTTCTCCCTGGCCGACAGCTTCTGGACCCTTTTGCTGGCGCGGCTGCTGGCCGGGATTGGCACGGGCAGCCTGACCGGTGCCGCCAATGTGGCGCTGCTGCGTTTTGGCCCCAGGGATGGGGGCAAGCGGGCGGCGCTGAGCGCCACATTGTCTTTCACCGCCGGACTGGCCCTTGGCCCCGTGTTCAGCGGGCTGGCGCTGCAGCAGGATCTCTACCCGACCACGCTGCCGTTTCTGCTGATCCTGGGGATGGCGGGCTGCGCCATCGGGGGGCTGGTGTTGAGCTGGCCCAAAGGGGTGAGGGCGACGGAGGCCGCCCTGAGCGGGCAGGGTGGCGGAGCCCTGGGAGAGGGGCTCAGGGCCACGGGGGTCGGGTTCTTCCTTTGCGCCCTGGCGCTCTTCACCGCCTGGGCGGTGGCGGCCAGCTTGCTGGCCATGGGTCCCAAGGTGGTGAGCGAGATACTGGGCATGACGGATCTGGGGCTGTTCGGCTATCTTGTCGCGGCCTATCTGGTCTTCTCCGGGCTTTGCCAGCTCTGGGCCCGTCGCCTGGATGCTCGCCATACCCTGCAAAGCGGCGTGCTGGCCCTGGCGCTGTGCGTGCTGCTCTTTGCCGGGGCCGTTCACGGCCTGCCCAGCTGGCTGGCGGGGCTCGGGCTGCTGGTGGCGGGCTATGCCCAGGGGGCCGTGTTCGTGGGCAGTGCGACCCTGATCAATCGCATCGCGCCCCCGGCCAGCCACGCGCGGCTGCTCTCCCTCTTCTATGTGATCGCCTATGTGGCGAACTGGGTACCCGTGTTGCTGGGCTGGGTGAGCGACGGGGCCGGTCTTGGCGTCGCGCTGGATCTGCTCTTCGTCGGCAGCACCCTGACAAGCCTGGGGCTGGCCTGGGCGGTGTCTCGGCGGCGCTTCGAACCCACTGTGTGACAGGGCATCACCCATCGACCAGGACGACGCTCCCGGCATCCAGGTGGTGCATCCACTCCCGCAGGATCAGCAGGGCGGCGGCGATGCGCCTCTCCCTCGGCAACTGGGCCGACGCCAGGGGATCCCCCTCCACCATGGCGGCAAGCTGGCCGAACAACCGCTCAATGTTTTCCCGGCTCTGCACCCGGTTGCCGAGCACCTCGGCCAGGGGCTCCGGGCTTTGCAGGTGCAGCACGGGGTGGGGCGGGATCCGTGCCGCGAGGGGCATCAGTACATCCTCCACCACCATGATGGCTTGCTCAAGATCCAGGGGCGTCGGCGGATCCCGGCGAAAGGGTCCCGGGGTCAGGGCATCGAGCCCCAGTGTCAATGCAAGTGTCTGGCTGGTGCCATCGGCCGCGGTGAGCGCGACCTGGCTTCGGGTATTGCCCAGGCTCAGCAAAATGGTGTCGTGATGCTCTCTGGTCATCTGATGTGCTCCCGGCGTTGGATGCCCCATGGATACACCCGCACGGGGCGGATTGGCGAGTCATTTCGCCCCCCATTCGGGCATCAGGGGTTGCAAAGATCGCCATGAGTGGCAATCTGGACGTCCAAACGTCTTTAAAGGAGCCCTGACATGGATATTCGTATCGTCCCCCGCGCCCTCGTGCTCGCCCTCTCTCTGGTGGGGGCGAGTGCCCTTGCCAACGAGGCCCTGGTGTTCCAGACCGACTTCGGTCTCAAGGATGGCGCCGTCTCGGCCATGAAGGGGGTCGCCTTCGGGGTGGACCGCACCCTGCCGCTCCATGACCTGACCCACGAGATCCCGGCCTACAACATCTGGGAAGCCTCCTACCGCCTCTATCAGACCCTGCAATACTGGCCCGCGGGCACCGTCTTCGTCAGCGTGGTGGACCCCGGTGTCGGCACCGAACGCAAGTCGGTGGTACTCAAGACCAGGAGCGGCCACTACATTGTCAGCCCTGACAACGGCACCCTGACCCTGGTCGCGGAGCACTTCGGCATCGAGGCGGTGCGCCAGATAGACGAGAAGACCAACCGCCTCAAGGGCTCCGAGAAGTCCTACACCTTCCACGGCCGCGACGTCTACGCCTACACCGGCGCGCGCCTCGCCTCCGGTGCCATCAGCTTCGAGCAGGTGGGGCCTCTGCTGCCCGCCGAGGTGGTGACCATCCCCTATCAGCCCGCGGTGGCCGAGCAAGACGGTACCCTCAAGGGCACCATTCCGATCCTGGACGTGCAGTACGGCAACGTCTGGACCAATATCGACGACAGCCTGCTGACCAAGGCGGGTATCCACAAGGGGGACAACGCCTGCATCAGGATCAGCGAAGGGGATGCGCTGAAATACGAGGGCAAGGCCCCCTATGTCAGCAGCTTTGGCGATGTGCCGGAGGGCCAGCCCCTGGTCTACCTCAACAGCCTGTTGCAGGTGTCGGTGGCCCTGAACATGGACAGCTTCGCCGCCAAACACCAGGTGCAATCCGGCGCCAACTGGCATATCAGCCTGAAGAAGTGCAACTAGACGCTGTCAGCGGGTGCTATCCGGTACAAGCGGGCATAGCAGTCTGAAGAAATGCGGCTAGATAGAGGGGAGAGCTTCTGTCGGCGATGTGTCTCTTGGGGCGGTGGGACTGGTGTCCACCGCCCCTTCTCTTTGGCGATGGCGTCTTGCCGGGCCAGCCGGTTATCTCATCATTTGTCATCCTTGCTTAATAAAGCGCTGCCATGCTGTGGCCGGACGCCGTGATGACGCAATGATTGCGCCGAGATAACAAGGAAAAGCCGATGAGCCGTTTTGACGAGAAAGACAGTGCCAACCACCCCCGCGAGCAGGAGCCGGCGTTCAACCGCCTCATCGAGGCGGGTCTCAGCCGCCGTGGCTTCCTCAAAGGGGTGGGCGCCGCCAGCATGGTGGCCTTCTTTGCCGCGAGCCCCGTGGCCCAGGCCGTGGCCGCCGCAACCCGGCCGCTGCTTGGCTTCCAGGCCGTGCCCGCCTCGGTGGCCGACAGCATAGTGGTGCCGCCCGGCTACAAGGCCGAGGTGCTGATCGCCTGGGGAGATGCCCTCTTCCCCGATGCCCCCGCCTTTGCCCAAAGCAACGACGCCAAGGCCCAGGCCCGCCAGTTTGGCGACAACAACGACGGCATGAGCTTCTTCTCCCTGGGCCCGGACAGCGCCCTGCTCGCCGTCAACAACGAATACACCAACTACGAATACCTGTTTGAAGATGGTGGCAAGACCCTCAGTGCAGAGGCTGTCGCCAAGGCCCAGGCGGCCCACGGGGTTTCCCTGGTGGAGCTGGTGCGCATCGATGGCAAGTGGCAGGCCAACCCCAAGGGGGCCCTCAACCGCCGCATCACCGCCACGACCCCCATGACATTGAGCGGCCCGGCGGCGGGCCATGCCCTGCTCAAGACCCAGGCCGATCCCGAGGGGCGCACCGCCCTTGGCACCTTCAACAACTGCGCCAATGGCCAGACCCCCTGGGGCACCTACCTCACCTGCGAGGAGAACTTCAACGGCTACTTCGGTAGCGAGGGCAAGCCGGCGCTGGACCAGCGCGCCGCCCGCTACGGTCTGGCCGCCGAGGATGCGGGCTTTGGTTGGCACAAATTTGACGAGCGATTCGATCTCGCGAAGCATCCCCAGGAGCCGCACCGCTTCGGCTGGGTGGTGGAAATCGATCCCCGCGATCCCGCCTCCACCCCGAAGAAGCGCACCGCCCTTGGCCGCTTCAAGCATGAGAATGCGGCCTTCACCGTCAACCAGGATGGCCGCGCCGTGGTCTACCTCGGCGATGACGAGCGGGGGGAGCACATCTACCGCTTCGTCTCGAAGAACAAGGTGGCGCCGGGCAATGACCCCGCCAACCGGGATCTGCTGGACGAGGGCACCCTCTATGTGGCCCGCTTCGAGGCGAGGGAGGGGGAGCTCAAGGGCACCGGCCAGTGGCTGCCCCTGGTACACGGCGAGCATGGTCTGACCCGGGAGAACGGCTTCGCCGATCAGGGGGAGGTGCTCATCTTCGCCCGGGAAGCGGCGACCCGGCTCGGTGCCACCACCATGGACAGGCCCGAGTGGGTGGCCGTGCATCCCCACAGGGCCGAGGTCTACTGCACCCTAACCAACAACAAGAACCGCGGCCTCAAGGAGAACCAACCTCTCGATGGCGCCAACCCCAGGGCCGAGAACCCCTATGGCCAGATCATCCGCTGGCGCCCGATGGGGGACGATCACGGGAGCGACAGCTTCGAGTGGGATCTCTTCCTGCTGGCGGGCAACCCTGGCGTGCACAAGGAGGGGCTGATGGCGGGCAGTGCCAACATCCATCCGGACAACATGTTCAACAGCCCGGACGGCATCGGCTTCGACGAGGCGGGGCGGCTCTGGATCCAGACCGACGGCGACTACTCCAACGAGAAGCAGTTTGCCGGCATGGGCAACAACCAGATGCTGTGCGCCGATCCCGCGAGCGGCGAGGTGCGCCGCTTCCTGACCGGCCCTGTGGCCTGCGAAATAACGGGCCTCACCTTCACGCCTGACTGGCGCACTCTGTTCGTCGGGGTGCAGCACCCGGGTGAGGAGGGGGCGCCCTCCCATTTCCCGGACGGCGGCACCGCCATTCCCCGCTCCGCTGTGTTGCGGATCACCCGGGACGATGGCGGCATCATCGGCGCCTGATGGCCCGGGGTAACCGACTGGCCCGTGATGACAAAAGCCGCCTTCGGGCGGCTTTTTTTGGGTTCATCGCGGCTTTCCGGGGAAGGCCGCCTTGATTTTCAGAAAAAAGTATTCTGAGTCCCTAAATCCATATGCCA
>NZ_JAPCJD010000096.1:0-13273 GCF_027707845.1 Aeromonas sp. QDB14
AAGCAGAGAAAGTCGATACAGAACAGGACCTTGGAAGGCGTTTTAAATGGACTCGCCGCTTAAGGTCCTGTACATGAACACCTGATACTGTTTATTGAGATTACATATGTCAGATAAAAGCAAAAAAATCTGGGTAGAATATGTCAGAACTTTCGCCATTCTTGGTGTAGTCATGCTACATTCCGCTGCCCCAATACTATATAAGATGAAATATATATCTGAGTACTATTGGTGGATAGGAAATATCTATGATTCTATAGTAAGATGTAGTGTTCCATTATTTTTCATGCTGTCTGGATACCTTCTTATAAACAGAGAAGAAAATGTTAGTGACTTTATTAAAAAGAGAATAAATAAAGCAATAATACCTTTGCTTGCATGGTCTATAATTTACATAGCATGGAGGATTTTCTATGAAGAAAGTCTAGAACTCTCTCCAAAGGCATTATGGAGTATAATTTTATCCCCTGCTTACAACCATCTATGGTTCATGTATGCAATTGTAGGCTTATATCTATCCATGCCTATACTAAGAGGAATGATGATTAATTTGGATAGAGCTCACTTGATTTATTTTGTTGTTTTGTGGCTGTTCGCTTATTCAATCATCCCTGCAATAAGATTAATCACGGGGGTCGTTTCAAATATAGATCTAAGCATGTTTGCAGGAAATGTAGGATTTCTGGTTCTTGGTTTTTTATTGGGTAATATAAACCTCCCCAAAAACACGCACATTAAAATATTACCATTACTCATCACTTCTATCGGAGTAACAGCTTATGGCACCTTTTGGTTGACTAAAAATAATAGTGGGATATATTCCGGTTACTTTTACAGCTACGCTTCACCAAATGTAATTTTTATGTCAGCAGCGTTATTTGTTATTCTTAAACACCTTATTGAGTCATGCCACACTATATCATTACATAGAATCACACCATGGGTGTACTCAATATCATCGGCAAGTTTTGGCATATACCTTGTCCATCCTATTTTCCTTATGCTATTAGACAAAGGGAATCTAGGGTTTGTACTGAACTCTCTCTCCGGAAATCCACTATATTTTGTTCCTGTAACAACTTTTGCAGTATTCACTCTTTCATATTTATTTACTGTAGTTGTGAAAAAAATACCTATAATAAAACATATTGTTCCTTGATAGAAACTTCGAGGCATAACGTCTTAGAAGACGTTATGCCGTTCTTCATGATGTCAGGCACAAAAAAAGGCCAACCTTCTAAGGTTGACCTTTTCATTTCAAATCCACATTAATAATATCTACTTAGATCATACCAGCGTGAGAATTTACTGGTTTGGGTAGATGGCATCCTATTCGTGACGCCGGACTTACTTGCTGCCGGTGCCGGAATTGCGGGTGGAGGAGGTCGGCTTGCGACGGGCGGTGGTGCTGCGGGCGCGCGGCTCCTTGCCCTGCATCTCCTTGTGGCGCTTCACGGCGCGGCGGATCTGGGCGGCCTGCTTGTGGCGACCGGCCTTGCCATCCTGCTGCAGATCGACCTTGGACTCAGTTTCGTTGGGCAGGTTGACCAGGCCGCGCAGGTAGTTCACCTCGGGGAGTTTGAGCTCCTGCCAGCCGCCGCGCGGGATGCCGCGATCCAGGGTGACGTCGCCGTAGCGGATGCGCATCAGGCGGCTCACCTGCACTTCCTGGGACTCCCACAGGCGGCGCACTTCCCGGTTGCGGCCCTCGGTCAGGGTGACGTTGAACCACTGGTTCAGCCCCTCGCCGCCGGCCGGCTTGATCTTGTTGAACTTGGCCATGCCGTCTTCCAGCTGCACGCCCTTGCGCAGGCGCTGAAGCATGGCTTCGGTGATCTCGCCAAAGACGCGCACCGCGTATTCCCGCTCCACCTCGTGGCTCGGGTGCATCAGGCGGTTCGCCAGCTCGCCGTCGGTGGTGAACAGCAGCAGACCGGAGGTGTTGACGTCGAGACGGCCGACCGCAATCCAGCGGGCGCCATCCATCTTCGGCAGACGATCAAACACGGTGGGACGCCCTTCCGGATCATGGCGAGTACACATCTCCCCTTCGGGCTTGTGGTACGCCAGCACGCGGCAGATCACTTCCTCTGCGGCGCGGGTCTTGACCTGGTGGCCATCCACCCGGATCACGGCGTTCACTTCGACGCGATCCCCCAGCGTGGCGACCTTGCCATCCACGCTGACCCGACCTGCGGTGATCAGGGCCTCCATCTCACGACGGGAGCCTTGACCCGCGCGGGCCAATACTTTTTGCAGTTTTTCACTCATCGGGTTTACCTGATTGTTGATCGCTGCCCGCCGACATCGCGGACAGCATGGATGTCTGTGAGGCCGCCTCGCGGGCATCCTCACCATGTTCATGCGCAAGACGGCCCGCAGCGGGCCGCCCATCGCCTCCCTCGTCCGGCATGAGCGACAAGGGATGGGGCAGTTCGGGATCCAGCTCGGGGAGCTGCTCCAGACTCTGCAGATTGAAATAGTCCAGAAATTCGCGGGTGGTGGCGAGCAGCTCGGGACGACCCGCCACCTCCTTGTGTCCTATGCTGCGCACCCAGCCGCGCTCTTTCAAGGTGTTGACGATCTGGCTCGAGACCGCCACCCCGCGGATGGCTTCTATCTCGGCCCGGGTGATGGGCTGACGATAGGCAATCAGGGTCAGGGTTTCCAACACGGCGCGGGAATAACGGGGCGCCCGCTCGCTCCACAGGCGAGACAGCTCCTCGGCATACTCCTGGCGGGCCTGGAAGCGCCAGCCGGAGGCGACCTCCTTGAGCTCGACCCCCCGCGTCTCATAGTCTTTCTTGAGCTCCGCCAGCAGCAGCTGCACATAGCGGCCGGTGACCGGGTAATCCGCCAGCACGCTGCCCTTGAGCTCGCTGACGTTGAGCGGGCGCCCAGCGACGAACAGGGCCGCCTCGATCAGGGTCTTCAGCCGTTCAGCGGGCAGCGCCACGACAGGCCTCCCGGGCTGTGCCCATGGCCGTGAGCGGCCGCTCAGTGTACATGTTCATGCGCCGTCTCCTGACTTGCCAGGGCAAAGTGGATGGGCCCCAGGGGCTCCGCCTGCAAAATCCAGATCAATTGTTCCTTGCACAGCTCCAGCAGGGCCAGGAAGGTCACCAGCACCCCCATGCGCCCCTCCTCGGCCCGCAGCACCTGCTCCAGGCGCAGGGCCTGGCCCAGGGAGAGCATGGCGAGGATCTCCGCCATCCTTACCCGGGTCGGGATCTGCTCGCGGCGGATCTGGTGATGTTCAAAATGAGTCGCGCGTTTTACCACACTTTGCATGTAAAGGGCGAGTTCAACCAGAGAAACATCGGGCGCCAATGGCTTCAAGGCACCAAAATCCGGCGCCATGGCGGCGGCGACGAAGATCTCCCGCTCCACCCTCGGCAGGGCATTGACCCGCTCCGCCCCCAGCTTGTAGCGCTCGTACTCCTGCAGGCGACGAATGAGGGTGACGCGGGGATCTTCTCCCTCCTCCTCGTCTTCCAGCTCCGGGGCCTTGGGCAGCAGCAAGCGGGACTTTATCTCCGCGAGCCAGGCCGCCATCAGCAGGTATTCCGCAGCCAGCTCGAGGTTGAGGCCCTGCATCAGATCCACGTACTCCATGTACTGGGCGGTGATCTGCAGGATGGGCAGGTTGAGGATATCGAGCTGCTGGCGCCGGATGAGGTAGAGCAAGAGATCCAGCGGCCCCTCGAAGGTGTCGAGAAACACCTCCAGCGCATCGGGGGGGATGAACAAGTCCTGGGGCAGCTCATGGTAGGGCTGCCCCAGCACGGTGGCGATGGGCGGGGGAAGGGAAGCCTCCCCCGTCGTGCCCGCGGGGGTTGTCAGCGCGGGCACGGGGTCGGCAAGATCACTCAAACGGCGTCGGATCCCCGGCACCGCGGCGACGCAGCACGGGCTCGTCGTCGGAGAAGTCCACCACAGTGGTGGGCTGCTCGCCCAGATACCCGCCGTTGACCACCAGATCCAGCTGCTTGCCGAGCTTGTCGGCAATTTCCTCGGGGTCGAACTCCGCCATCTCGGAGCCCGGCAGGATCAGAGTGGTGGAGAGCAGCGGCTCACCGAGGGCCTCGAGCAAGGCCAGCGCGATGTTGTTGGCCGGGACCCGGATACCGATGGTCTTCTTCTTCTCGTTCATGAGGCGACGCGGCACCTCCTTGGTGGCCTTGAAGATGAAGGTGTAGGGTCCGGGGGTGTTGTTCTTGACCAGCCGGAAGGCGGTGTTGTCCACCTTTGCATAGGTGGAGATCTCCGAGAGATCACGGCACACCAGGGTGAAGTCGTGGTTCGGCTCGATGCGACGGATGCGGCAGATGCGCTCCAGGGCATCCTTGTTGCCCATCTGGCAGCCCAGGGCGTAGCCGGAGTCGGTGGGATAGACGATGACGCCGCCGTTTTGCAGGATCTGCACCGCCTGGCTGATGAGGCGAACCTGGGGATTGTCGGGATGTACGTAAAAATGCTGACTCATATGCTCTTCTCGCGATAGGGGGCACGCTCGTTGCCCGCTTCATGGTCAAGGGCCCCTTGGCCCATGACACTACCTTAACCTGTTTGACGCAGACTCGCCTGCATCAAAGATGCCGGCCCGGGGGGTCAGCGGCTGGCCAGCAGGCCCGCATGCTCCTCGGGTGTGAGCCCAAAATGACCGGGGTGACCCAGCCACAGCGGCATCCCCTCCTTGGGGAGCCAGAGGTGGCGGCCAAGCTCGGTCCAGTTGGAGGGGAAGTGAAAATCGGACCCCACCGAAATATAGAGATCGTGCTCCCTGGCCCACTGGCCGAGATTCGCCCGCTCCTGTGGGCTCTGCTGGGGCAGGGAGACCTCCATGGCATCCCCCCCGACGGCCTTGAAGGCCACCAGCAGCCGCTTGATCCACTTGGCGGTGAGATTGTAGCGGCTCGGGTGGGCCAGCACCGCCAGCCCGCCTGCGGCGTGGATGACCTCGATGGCCTCCCCCATCCCGGGCCACTCGGCGGGCACATAGCCCTTGTTGCCCCGGCTCAGGTACTTCTTGAACACCTTCTGCATATTATCGGCCACCCCGCGCGCCACCAGCACCCGGGCAAAGTGGGCCCGGGTCACGGCGGCGTCACCGGCAAGCTGCTTGGCCTCTTCATAGGTGCCCGGGATGAGGCACTTCTCCAGACGACGCCCGATCTCCTCGGCGCGCGCCTCCCGGCGAGCCCGCTGCCCTGCCAGAAAGGCGAGCAACTGGGGATTTTTCTCATCCACCCCGAGGGCCACGATGTGGATCTCGTGATGCTCCCACCCGGTGGAGATCTCCACCCCGCTCACCAGGCGCAGTGGCAACTGATCGGCCGAGATGGTCTGGCGCACCTCCTCAAGCCCGTCGAGGGTATCGTGGTCAGTGACCGCTAACACCTCCACCCCTTTTTCGGCGGCGCGGCGCACCAGGTCGGCGGGGCTCAGCACCCCGTCCGAGGCGGTGGTGTGGCAATGAAGATCGAATCTCATCGGCGTGTTTCGCTCTTGTTTGGGACCTGCCTGGAAAAGGCCGGCAAAAAAGCGACTTGACTTGGCCGCGGCTTTATCGTTTTCTGTAGGCACTTCATTGCAAACATCTTTTTACAGGACTCAATCTCATGCAAGCGACTTCCATCCTGACCATCTGGTGGTGGCACACTCCCTGACATGCGGGCGTGTGGTCGTTGCTGTACCTGTAATCTGACAGCAAGTTAAGAACCCAAAGAAAAAGCCCGCTGACCCCAGCGGGCTTTTTTATTATCCGGCAAATGGACCTGTGATGAAACCGACAATTCAGAGAAGCACACTGACATGGCGATGGCGAACTCGCTGACGTGACCCGAACCCGACCCATTTTCAAGAGAGACAGCGCCATGACCATCGGTGACACACAACACATGCAAGGGAAGGCATTATGACAGGCAACAAGACCCGTTTGCCCCTGGGCGAATTCGATACCATCCGGCTCAATGCCCCCTATGTGACAGACCCCCTGGCACTCTATACCCGACTCTGCCAGGACAGACCCAACAACCTGCTGCTCGAATCGGTGGAGATCGACTCCAAGGCCGGCACCCAGAGCCTGCTGCTGGTGGACGCCTGCCTGCGCATCGAGTGCCGCGGCCGCGCCGTGCAGGTGCGCCCCCTCGGCGACAACGGCGCCGCCCTGCTGCGCCTGCTGGAGCAGCGCCTGCCCGCCGTCATCACCCAGACCCGGGTGGCGGACGAGCTGCACCTCGACTTCCCGGCGTCCGATCGGGAGCTTGACGAAGACAGCCGCCTCAAGGGCAGCAGCGTGCTGGACGTGCTGCGCACCCTGCAGAGGGAGCTGCAATGCCAGCAGGGCAAAGAGGCCCTCTTCATGGCGGGCAGCTTCGCCTACGACCTCATCGCCTCCTTTGAAGACTTGCCCGAGGTGCCAGAGGGGAGCAACGACTGCCCTGACTACTGCTTCTATGTGGCCGAGACTCTGATCACCATCGATCACATCAAGCAGAGCACCCAGTTGCTGGCCTGCCTGTTCGGCGGTGAAGAGGATGAGCAACTGGACGCGCGCTACGCCCGCCTGACCGCTCGCCTCGAGTCCTTCAAACAGGCCTGTCAGCAGCCGCTGCCTGCGCCACAGGGCACGGCGCCGCTGACCGGCGCCCTGGCCGTCGACAAGGGGGACAAGCAGTTCTGCGCCGAGGTCGAGAAGCTCAAGGGCTTCATCCGCCGTGGTGACATCTTCCAGGTGGTGCCGTCCCGCAGCTTCTCCCTCCCCTGCCCGGATCCCGTCGCCGCCTATCGCCGCCTCAAGCAGACCAACCCCAGCCCCTACATGTTCTACGTGCAGGACGAGGGCTTCACCCTGTTTGGCGCCTCCCCCGAGAGCGCAGTCAAGTTCTGCGCCAACAGCCGCCAGGTGGAGATGTACCCCATCGCCGGTACCCGCCGCCGCGGCCTCAACCCGGACGGCAGCATCAACCTGGATCTGGACGGCCGCATCGAGCTGGAGCTGCGTCAGGACGAGAAAGAGGTGGCCGAGCACCTGATGCTGGTGGATCTGGGCCGCAACGACATCGCCCGCATCTCCGCCCCCGGTACCCGCTACGTCAAGGATCTGCTGAAAGTGGATCGCTACAGCCACGTCATGCACCTGGTCTCCCGGGTGGTGGGCACCCTTCGCGCCGACCTTGACGCCCTGCACGCCTACCAGGCCTGCATGAACATGGGCACCCTGACCGGTGCCCCCAAGCTGCGCGCCAGCGAGCTTATCCGCATGGTGGAAGGCAAGCGTCGCGGCAGCTACGGCGGCGCCGTGGGTTACCTGAACGGCGCAGGGGAGATGGACACCTGCATCGTCATCCGCTCCGCCTTCGTGAAAGAGGGGGTCGCCCATGTCCAGGCCGGCGCCGGGGTGGTCTATGACTCCAAACCCCAGGCCGAGGCGGACGAGACCCGCGCCAAGGCGGCGGCCGTGCTGGCCGCCATCGCTGCCAGCCATGGCACCTCCCTGCAGGCCCTCAGCGCCCAGCAGGAACAACACAAGGACGTGAGCCATGACTAACATCTTCCTGCTCGACAACGTCGACTCGTTCACTTACAACGCTTTGGCCGACCAGTTCCGCACTTCGAAGGAGCAGTCCCATGACTAATATCTTCCTGCTCGACAACTTCGATTCATTTACCTACAACCTCGTCGACCAGTTCCGCACCCTGGGCTACCCGGTGCGCATCTACCGCAACAGCCTGCCTGCGAGCCGCATCATGCAGGAGATCGACGCCTGCGAAGGGGACGCCGTGCTGGTGCTCTCCCCGGGGCCGGGCGCTCCCCATGAGGCGGGCTGCCTCATCGATCTCATCAAGCTGGCCCGGGGCCGGGTGCCCATCCTCGGCATCTGCCTCGGTCATCAGGCCCTGTGCGAAGCCTACGGCGGCACCGTCGGGGCGGCGGGGGAAATCGTCCACGGCAAGCGCTCCCTCATCGAGCACAACGGCCATGGCGCCTTCGCGGGGCTGCCGAGCCCCTTGCCGGTGGCCCGCTACCACTCCCTGGTGGCCACCTATGTGCCACAAGAGTTGCAGGTGATTGCCCACTATCAGGGCATGCCCATGGCCATCGAGCAGCGTGACGAGCGGGTGCTGGGCTTCCAGTTCCACCCGGAATCCATCATGACCAGCGAAGGGGCCCGCCTGCTCACCCAGGCCCTCGCCCATGTCACCCGTCCAGAAAGCCACGTGCGGTAAGGAAGAGACCATGCATCAACATCTCAACACCCTCTATCAGGGTCAGTCTCTCACCCGCGACGCCGCCCGCGACGCCTTCGGCCAGGTGGTTCGTGGTGAAGTGGATCCCATCGTGCTCGCGAGCCTTTTGACCGCCCTCAAGATCAAGGGGGAGACCCCGGAGGAGATCGCCGGCGCCGCCGAGGCGCTCTTGGCCGAAGCGCGCGACTTTCCGCGCCCGGACTATGCCTTCTGCGACATCGTCGGCACCGGAGGGGACGGCCTCAACACCATCAACGTCTCCACCACCTCGGCCCTGGTGGCCGCCGCCTGCGGCCTGAAAGTGGCCAAGCACGGCAACCGCTCGGTCTCGAGCAAGTCGGGGTCGAGCGACCTGCTCGATAAAATGGGCATCAAGCTCGACATGAGCCCGGCTCAGGCCCGCCGCTGCCTGGACGAGCTCGGGGTCTGCTTCCTGTTCGCCCCCCAGTACCACGCCGGGGTGCGCCACGCCATGCCGGTGCGCCAGGCCCTCAAGACCCGCACCCTGTTCAACGTGCTGGGGCCGCTTATCAACCCCGCTCGCCCCAGCTTCCAGCTGATGGGGGTCTATGCCCCCGAGCTGGTGCGCCCCATCGCCGAAACCCTGCTGGCACTCGGCCTGAAAACCGGTATGGTGGTGCACGGCGCCGGTCTCGACGAGATTGCCATCCACGGCCCGACCCAGGTGGCGGAGATCCGCGACGGCGAAATTCGCGAGTACTTGCTCACCCCGGCGGACTTTGGCCTCGACACCTACCCGGTCAGCGCCATCCAGGGCGGTGAGCCCGAGGAGAACCGCGCCATCACCGCCGCCATCCTGGAAGGGCGCGGCAGCCCGGCCCACAACGCCGCCATCGCCGCCAACGTGGCGCCGCTCCTGGTGATGGCGGGCGAGGCCCCGGACTTTAGGCAGGCCGCCGCCCGGGTGCTGGCGGTGCTGGCAAGCGGCCAGGCCGCCCTCCTCGCCCGGGATCTCGCTACCCTGAGCCATCAGGAGGCATGATGTCAGCCACCACCACAGCGTGCCCCAGGGGCACTCACCCAGAACGCCCGACGGGCAACAGCCAGCTTCGCAAGGATAACGAGATGTCAGATGTCATTGCTCCCCACGCCTTTCTGAACATGGCCTCCATCAGCCAGACCATCCTCGGCAAGATCGTGGCGGCCAAGCAGGAGTGGGTCGCCGCCCGCAAGGAGAGCCAGCCCCTGGCGAGCTTCCAGGACGCGCTCACCCCGAGCGATCGGGACTTCGAGGGGGATCTGCGCAAAGGCTCCACCCGCTTCATTCTGGAGTGCAAGAAGGCATCCCCCTCCAAGGGCTTGATCCGCAACGACTTCAGCCCGGAGGCCATCGCCGACATCTATGGCCACTACGCCACCGCCATCTCGGTGCTGACGGACGAGAAGTTCTTCCAGGGGGATTTCGCCTTCCTGCCCCGGGTACGCGGCCGCGTCCAGCAGCCGGTGCTCTGCAAGGACTTCATGATTGACCCCTATCAGGTCTATCTGGCCCGCCACTATCAGGCGGACGCCATCCTCCTGATGCTCTCGGTGCTCACCGACGACGGATATCGTGCCCTGTTTGCGGTCGCAAAAGAATTGGGCCTCGGGGTGCTCACCGAGGTGAGCAACGAGGAGGAGCTGACCCGCGCCATCGACCTCGGCGCCCCGGTGATTGGCATCAACAACCGGGATCTGCGGGATTTGAGCGTCGATCTTGCCCGCACTCAGCAACTGGCGGCCAGGATCCCGGGGGATCGGGTGGTGATCAGCGAATCCGGCATCAACCACCGCGCCCAGGTGGCGGCCCTGCGCCACCACGCCAAGGGCTTCCTGGTGGGCTCTTCCCTCATGGCGGAGCCGGATCTGGAGGCCGCGGTGCGCAAGCTCGTGCTCGGCCAGAACAAGGTGTGCGGCCTGACCCGTCCCGAGGACGCCGCCGCCGCCCATCAGGCGGGGGCCGTGTTCGGCGGCCTTATCTTTGTGGCGAAAAGCCCGCGCTACGTGGACATTCCCGCCGCCCGCGCCGTGATGGCGGGTGCGCCGCTCTCTTACGTCGGGGTGTTTCGCAATGCCCAGCCCGCCACCATCGCCAAGACGGTGGATGCGCTGGGGCTCGCCGCCGTGCAACTGCACGGGGATGAAGATGCCGCCTATGTCGAGACCCTGCGCCCCCTGCTGCCGGCAGGCTGCCAGATCTGGAAAGCGGTTGGAGTCACAAGTGGCGAGCCCCTGCCCACCCTCGACTACCCGGCGGATCGCCTGCTGCTTGATACCAAAGTTGGCAGCCAGAGCGGCGGCACCGGTCAGGCGTTCGACTGGGCCCTGCTGGCCCATCTCGATAAATCCAGGCTGATGCTGGCGGGGGGCCTCAATCCCGACAACGCCCTCGATGCCGCGCAAGTGGGCTGCCTCGGCCTTGATTTCAACTCCGGGGTGGAGAGTGCCCCGGGCAGGAAGGATGCCCACAAGCTGGCGGCTGCCTTTGGCGCCCTGCGCCAACTGTGAGCGCCCCCATGACTCATTCAACGAATTAATGAACTGCGTTTGCCCATAAGCACAAGGAATAATGTATGACCCTGCTCAATCCGTTTTTCGGTGAATTTGGCGGTATGTATGTGCCCCAGATCCTCATCCCCGCCCTGCTCCAGCTGGAGAAGGCCTTCGTCGATGCCAAGGATGATCCGGCCTTCGTCGCCGAGTTTCAGGCACTCCTGACCGAGTACGCCGGTCGCCCGACGCCGCTCACCCTCACCCGCAATTTGACCAAGGGCACCAAGACCCGCCTCTATCTGAAGCGTGAGGATCTGCTGCACGGCGGCGCCCACAAGACCAACCAGGTGCTGGGTCAGGCCCTGCTCGCCAAGCGCATGGGCAAGCACGAGATCATCGCCGAGACCGGCGCCGGTCAGCACGGCGTGGCGACGGCGCTGGCCTGCGCCCTGCTCGGCCTCAAGTGCCGGGTCTACATGGGTGCCAAGGATTGCGAGCGCCAGAAACCGAACGTATTTCGCATGAAGCTGATGGGCGCCACCGTGATCCCGGTGCACTCCGGCTCCAGCACCCTCAAAGATGCCTGCAACGAGGCGCTACGGGACTGGGCTGCCAACTATGAAACCGCCCACTACCTGCTCGGCACCGCCGCCGGCCCCCACCCCTTCCCCACCATCGTGCGGGAGTTCCAGAAGATGATCGGGGAAGAGGCCAAGGCCCAGTGTTTCGAGAAGGAGGAGCGGCTGCCCGATGCGGTGATCGCCTGCGTCGGCGGCGGGTCGAACGCCATCGGCATGTTTGCCGACTTTATCGATGAGCCGTCGGTGCGCCTGATCGGCGTCGAGCCGGGCGGTCACGGCATCGAGAGTGGCGAGCACGGCGCGCCGCTCGGTCACGGCAGCAAGGGGGTCTTCTTTGGCATGCACTCCTACCTGATGCAGGACAATCAGGGCCAAATTCAGGAGTCCTACTCCGTCTCGGCGGGGCTGGACTTCCCCTCCGTCGGCCCCCAGCACGCCCATCTGGCCGCCATCGGCCGCGCCGAGTACCCCTCGGTAACCGACAAGGAGGCGCTGGACGCCTTCCAGGAGCTGGCCAAATCCGAAGGCATCATCCCCGCGCTGGAGTCCTCCCACGCTCTGGCCCATGCCCTCAAGATGGCCCGCAGTGAACCGGAAAAAGAGCAGGTGCTCATCGTCAACCTCTCCGGCCGTGGCGACAAAGACATCTTCACCGTTGCCGACATCTTTGAAAAAGAAGGAACCTTGTCATGAACCGTTACGCACAACTCTTTTCCCGTCTGGACAAGGCCAATCAGGGCGCCTTCGTGCCCTTCGTGATGCTGGGTGACCCCACCCCCGAATTGTCCCTGGCCATCGTCGATGCCCTGGTCGAAGGGGGCGCCGACGCCCTCGAACTCGGCATTCCCTTCTCCGATCCGGTGGCAGACGGCCCCACCATTCAGGGCGCAGCCCTGCGTGCCTTTGCCAGCCACACCACCCCGGACGACTGCTTCGGCCTGCTCGCCCGCATCCGCGCCAAGTACCCGCAGCTGCCCATTGGCCTCCTGGTCTACGCGAACCTGGTCTATGTGCGCCACATCGACGGCTTCTACGAGAAGTGCCAGCAGGCAGGGGTGGACTCCGTGCTGGTGGCGGACGTGCCGGTGCAGATGTGCGAACCCTACAAGGCGGCCGCCGACAAGTTCGGCATCGACAGCATCTTTATCGCCCCGCCCAACGGCGATGCCGAGACGCTCAAGGCTGTTGCCGAGCTGGGCTCCGGTTACACCTATCTGGTGAGCCGCGCCGGCGTGACCGGTGCCGAGACCAAGGCCGGCATGCCGGTGGAGGGGCTCATCAACACCCTGCGCGAGTTCAACGCCCCCCCCGCCCTGCTCGGCTTTGGCATCAGCGAACCGGCCCAGGTGCGTGACGCGATCAAGGCTGGCGCCGCCGGTGCCATCTCCGGCTCCGCCGTGGTGAAGATCATCGAGACCCACCACCAGAACCCGGAGCATATGCTCACTCGTCTGAAAGAGTTTGTGGAAGGGATGAAGGCCGCGACCAATAGATAAAGTCGGGTATGGGGTCGGCTGTTTGTGGCCCTGAGTTATCAGTTCACATAACCACGCCATAACCATGAGAAAGGGAGCCTGACCGGCTCCCTTTCTTTTTGTTGCTTCTCCCCGCTTGCAGCTCTCGGCGTGTTGCCCCCTCTTCCTCCGGGAGAGGGCTGGGGTGAGGGTAGCTTTGCATTCTCTGCCAAATGAGTTTGTCTCTCAACCCACGCCTCAATGACTAATTTATTGATCCAACACAGATTACCGCCAAAGCCCCCTTCTCAACTATCAGCATCGCCCTTAAGATAGCCAAACGACAATCAATCTCTCGGAAGAGCGCCATGAAAGCGATTGTTGCTATCTCGCAGGTTAACAGCAGCGCACTGGGGGCGGCGTTTTTCAAGATAGTTGTCGCGCAAAGCTGTTTTAAGCAGCCTCTTTTTGCTCCGGCTCGGGTTTCTCGGG
>NZ_JAPCJD010000097.1:0-13121 GCF_027707845.1 Aeromonas sp. QDB14
TGGCGATAAAATCAGATCACAAACGAAGCCTTTTTTATATCTATTTCAATTGGTTGCCGCTAAAGATCCTGTACATGTAGGATTGCTAAGTATACAGAGACAGGTGAAACTTAGACAATCTATACATATGAGAACTTTGTGATGAACAAACATTGTACAAAAACCCATTCCCAGAGAGACTCAAGCAGGCGCGTAAAAAAGCAGGTATATCCCAAAAGGAGCTTGGGGTAAGGGCCGGTATGGATGATAGTTCTGCTAGTGGTCGCATGAATCACTATGAGAGAGGTCGCCACGTTCCAGACATTGATACAATGCGAAAACTTGCCAATGTACTGGGAAAGCCGCTGAGTTATTTTTTTTGCGAAGATGATCTTAGTGCGGAATTGGTTTG
The DNA here is from genome assembly GCF_027707845.1 of Aeromonas sp. QDB14. Lineage (NCBI taxonomy): Bacteria > Pseudomonadati > Pseudomonadota > Gammaproteobacteria > Aeromonadales > Aeromonadaceae > Aeromonas > Aeromonas sp. QDB14. Next base: position 392 of record NZ_JAPCJD010000097.1, read on the forward strand.
TCTATTTGAGCAACTTGATGAGGATGAAAAGTTAGATCTTCTCTTTAAGCTACGTGAAAATAAACGGTGATACCGCTAAGTAAGATACCTGCTCATGTTGCGGATTGACCACCAGAAGTTTGCAACGCATTGATAGTGGTTTGTAGCTAGGAGAGGAGGTTAACTTTCATGGTTGTGCTCATGCCTTCACCACCGGGATCCCTTTGATACTGGTGGTATAGCGGGGGCTGAGTTGTTCGCGTTTCATCATCCATTCGCTGGTATCTCGGCCTCGGGATGCAAAGTAGACCTTTCCCAACCGCCCCTGGTTAATCCTATCGATCACCTGCATGAGTGCATCGCTACGGGGATCCTGCTGTTCGCTGCCGAATAGACCCCCTTGCTGCATGCCTTTCGGGGAGAAGTCCGCCAGCATGACGCCGCCCTTCATATAGCGAACATCATCCAACCAGATCCTGCTCAGCAGCGGCTCGATCTGGGCTAGCAACTCACGGGTGTCGGCTGTGGGTATCGGCAACAGCATGGAGATCTGGTTGGCATAATGTGTTTCCCGCTCCGCAAACGGGCTCGAACGAATGAATACTGTGACATGGCGGCAGCACATGCCCTCTGTCCTGAGTTTCTCAGCTGCCCGCTCCATGTAGCCAGCGAGAGCCTCCCGCATGGGGCCGAAGGCGGTGATGCGCTCCCCAAAGGATCGGCTGCAAATTATCTGTTGCTTGGCCTGTGCCAGTTGCTCCAGCTCGGCGCAGGGGATCCCGCACAGCTCCTGCACCGTGCGCTCGACAACGACCCCGTAACGGTGCCGAAGACTCTTAGCATCAGCCGCTACCAGATCAGCCACGGTGTTGATGCCCTGAGCTGACAGCTTGGTGGTGAGTTTGCGACCAATTCCCCAGACCTCGTCTACCGGGGTGATCGCCATCAGTTTGGCGCGGCGTGTTTCATCGCGCAGATCGACCACCCCTCCGGTGGCGGGCCATTTTTTTGCGGCATAGTTGGCGAGTTTGGCTAGGGTTTTAGTGGGGCCGATACCAACACCGACCGTCAGCCCTGTCCACTGCTGTACCCGCTCCCGGATCTGGCGTCCATATGCCACTAGGTCACCCGCCCAACTCTCACTCAGCTCAGCAAAAGCTTCGTCTGTTTACCGGGACGGGTGCGAACAGCTTTGCGAGAAGGTCACTCAGCAACTCGGTGCGTGGTTCTCTCTTTTGAGCTGGTAAGGCTCATGTGGTGAGGGTTCTGGTGAGGACAACCAAAAAGTGTAAGAATAAACAGGTATGAACACGCATTTTCATACCTTTTCTTACATATCTTTAAAAAGTGTCATTTTAAGGTGAGCAACCAGAAGTGTAAGAAAAGGTGTTATGCATTGAAATATATAGTAAAAAATTCATTGCCACTCACTCAGTCACTCACTCAGCAGCGATTTTTTACATGTATTACCCTTTTGATCCCCTGCGGCAGGCCCTGATTCATCAGGGCCTTTTTTTACCTGTTTCTGACGCATTCACCTCCCCCGACGACCATGTTGCTGCCACTTTCCCCCGCTTTACGTCCCCTTCGTCCAGGCTTGTGGCTATCATCGAGACGATTTCTCCCTTCGGGAACCTGCATGAACTACTTGAGCCGTCTGCTGTGCCTCGCCCTGCTGATGTTCGGCGGCCACCTTGCTGCGGAGCCGCTGCGGGTGGGAGTCAGCTTTGCCATTCCTCCCTATGTCATCAGCCACGAAGACAGGGGCATCGAACTCGATCTCATGCGAGAGGCCTTCGCAGGCAGCCCCCATGAGCTGCAGGTCGTCTATCTTCCCCTGGAGCGCACCTTCAGGATGCTGGAGGAAGGCAAGCTGGACGCCATCATCAACGTCAAACCCGGCATGCTGGAAAGTGCCTACCTCTCACAGCCGGTGATCACCTTCCACAACCGGGTCTTTACCCTGGCGCCGACGGCAGTCCACACCATCAAGGATTTGCAGACCCTGCGAGTCAGTGCCTTCCAGCGTGCACGGCAGATCCTGGGAACGACCTTCTCCGACATCGTCGACCAGAATCCCCGTTATGAAGAGGTGGCGAGGCAGGAGGGGCAGGTACAGCGGCTCCTGCTCGGGCGCACCGATGCCGTGATCCTGGAACAGCGGGTGTTCTACTACTATCTGGCGCAGTTGCTCGGGGATGACCAGGAGGGCGACCGCTATCCCAAGGACAAGGTCAGACAGCACGACCTCTTCCCCCCGACTCACTACCACTTCGCCTTTCGCGAGGCGGGCCACCGGCAATGGTTCGACAGACAGCTCGCCAAGATGAAGGCGGACGGGCGCTATGAGCGGATTTTTGCCGCCTATGGCACCACCTCTACTGCCGGAAACAAAAAAGCCAGCCCATGATGGACTGGCTTGATACCGGCTCCAGGGAGCCGCAGTGGATGGAGCGTTACTTCATCGCGCTGCCGTTTTTCAGCTCTGCTTTCTGCCGTTTGGCTTCGCGTTTCTCTTTCAGTGACATCTGCGGTTTTTTCTTGGCATCTTTGCCGTGATGCTGTTCTTTGTTGCTCATCATCAGACTCCAAAAAGGTTACCTGGACAGTTGGAACGGGTGTTCCAGCATGTCAGCCGAATCGTGGATTTCAGTACGCCAACAGTGACGATCGGGGATCGCACTGGCCTCAGCATACTCCCAATCTTCCGCCGGGATCCAGCCTCCCGGCAACGCCTGTCAGCCAGGCATTCCCGTAGCGTGCTCCCCCCGGAAATGACGACCGGGCGACACTTTTGGCATCCGGAAACGGATGGTCAGCCTGTCCCCGATGGATGTGTGTTAGGGTGGGCATTCAACGATCGCAGGAGCGCGTCATGAAGAAGCTGGAAATGAAAGATCTGACCGAGGCCGAGAAAGCCGAGATTGCCCTGCTGGTGCAAAAGGCCCAGGCCAATGCCGATCACACCCTGACCAACGGGGAGCGCAACAAAATCCGCGAAGCAGGACGCCAGAAGATCGCCGCCGATCGCGCCCAGGCCGCCAAGGCGGCTTCCGCACTGGCGCGGGAGAAAGCCAAGGAGCGAGCCAGTGCCCAAGTGCTGCCTGACACCTTCAGCTGGTCCGATTCCGTCAGCAACAAATACCGTGGCAGACGGTAACGGCAGCATGAATGCACGCAGATGACGCTGCTGCATAAAAGGGGGCTGGCAGAGCGTCCTGTCATCCCCCTGAAAAGGGCAGCAGGAGGCGCCTGGCAGCTGATGCACACCCGGATAAAACGCCGATCCAGCCATCACTGACTGAAACGAATACCAAGATAAAGATTGCCATGACAGGGTGTGCGTGTTCTAATCGTTTTCGATGGTTCGGTAGTTCAGACCTGATTATGTTAGGCAGTCATCTTAAAGCAGTGATTTGTGCAGGCAGTTATCCCCGATAATTCTTGCCAGATAATTCTCCTTCTTTAGTGCTCCCCATACGTATTTCTGACGAAAAATCATGGATTGCCGCTCCGGTGGCGCTTCACTAATCACTACTCAAGGAAATTATCATGTCCAAAATGACTGGTACCGTAAAATTCTTCAACGCCGAGAAAGGCTTCGGTTTCATCTCCCCGGCTGACGGCAGCAAAGACGTGTTCGTTCACTTCTCCGCCATCCAGTCCAACGGTTTCAAAACCCTGGAAGAAGGTCAGCGCGTTGAGTTCACCATCGAGCAAGGCCAGAAAGGCCCGGCCGCTGCGAACGTCGTTCCGCAGTAATTCAAGCCGGAGCACCTTCCCCTCTTTGGGCAAGGGCCTCAGCAAGAATTGAAAAAACCCGCTTTGGCGGGTTTTTTGTTGCCCGTTTCCGGGTGACCGGCGTGTTGCCCTGCTTCCCTCTCGCCACGGGCAGCAAAAAGGCACCCTGGTGGTGCCCCATTTCCTGGTCAGGTTCCTTACAGGGGCAGGCTGATCCGCGCCTCCAGCCCCCCCTCCTCGCGATTGTGAAGGCTGAGCTCACCGCCGTGCTGGTGCACCAGGGTGCGGGCGATGGCGAGCCCCAGTCCCACGCTGCCAGACTCGGTGTTGCGGGCTTCATCCAGGCGCACGAAGGGCTTGAACACCTCCTCCAACTGGCTCTCCGCAATCCCCGGCCCCTGATCGCGAACCAGGATCAGCAACTCGCCGTCACCGCGCACCAGCGAGACCTCGGCCCCCCCTGCGTACTTGATGGCGTTGCCGATGAGGTTTTGCAGCACCCGGCGCAGGGTGTTGGCGCGGCAGGCGTAAACCTGCTTGCCCTCGGCCAGGCAGGTGACGGGCTGGCCCATGTCGGCATAGTCGTCACACAGGCTCTCCAGCAGGCTGACCAGATCCAGCTCCCGGGTCGCCTCCTGCTGCCCCTCCTCCCGGGCAAAGCTCAGGGTCGCCGCCAGCATCTGCTCCATCTGCTGCAGGGTCTGCTGGAAGCGCTCCTTGTCTTCCCCGTCCGCCAGAAACTCGCTGCGCAGCCGCAGGCTGGTGATGGGGGTGCGCAGGTCGTGGGAGATGGCGGCCAGCATCCGGGTTCTGTCCTGCACGAAGCGATCGAGCCGGGTGTGCATCCGGTTGAAGGCCTGGATGGACTCGCGGATCTCGGTGGGCCCCTCCTCGCGCAGGGGCTCGATGTCCTCACCACGCCCCAGCCTGTCGGCGTTGGCCGCCAGTTGCTTGAGGGGACGGGTCGCCCGGCGAAACAGCCAGATCATCAGGCCGATCACCAGGCTCGCCACCAGCAGCAGGTTGAGGGTCGTCTGCCAGGACCAGCTCGCCGTCTCCTTGTCCACCAGGGAGCTGAACTGGAGCCAGCCGCCGTTGGGCAGTTCGATGGAGCCGTAGAGCCGCATGTCCTGGGGCGGCGGCATGCCGTTGCGATCCTTCATCATGCGGTTGTGGTGCTGCCAGGCCCGGCTGCGCTGTATGTCCTGCTTCAGCTCGGCGCTGATCTCCACCGCCAGGGAGGATGGATAACCGAGCTTGGCCCGCACCAGCTTCTCGAAGCGGGGGCTGCGGTTGTCCGGCTGCAACGGCTCGTCGGCCAGACGCAGCAGCAGGGTCTCGCTGCGGCTCGCCTTGAGGATCTCGTGATAGAGGGAAGGAGGAGAGAGGGAGAGCAGGCGCACCACGGAGATGATGCGTTGCATGGCGTTGCGGCTGTTGACGTAACCGAGGGCCTCCTCCCTGTCCGAACGGTAGATCTGGATACTGAGCAGCTGGATCAGCACCAGCCCCGCCAGAGCCACCAGCACTATCTGGCCGGTCAACCCCTTGGGCAGCAGCCTGGCGAAGACGCGCTTGATCATGTCGGCCTCACTCCTGGGTCACGTCGGCGGCGAACAGGTAACCGCCACCCCAGATGGTCTTGATGAGCTCGGGATTCTTGGGATCCCGCTCCAGCTTGCGCCGCAGTCGGCTCACCAGGGTATCGATGGCGCGATCGAAGGCCACCGCCTCCCGGCCACGGGCCAGATCCAGCAACTGATCCCGGCTCAGCACCCGCTGGGGCCGCTCCAGAAACACCTTGAGCAGATCGAACTCGGCGGTGGAGAGGCTCATCCCTACCCCCTCCTCGTCCACCAGCTCCCGGCGATTGACGTCGAGCAGCCAGCGATCGAAGCGCAGATCCCGGGTCAGGGTCTCCGGCACGGGCAGGCTCTCCGCCTGGGTACGGCGCATCACCGCCTTGATGCGGGCCAGCAGCTCCCGCGGGTTGAACGGTTTGGAGAGGTAGTCGTCCGCCCCCATCTCCAGGCCGATGATGCGGTCCGTCTCCTCCCCCATTGCGGTCAGCATGATAATCGGCAGGCGGGATTTGACCCTGAGCTCGCGGCACAGGGTGAGGCCATCCTCCCCCGGCATCATCAGATCCAGCACCAGCAGGTCGAACTCCCGCTCATCCAGCAGCCGCTTCATCTCCTTGCCATCGCGGGCGCAACTGACGCGCATGCCATGCTGCTCCAGAAAGCGCTTGAGCAGATCGCGGATCTCGCTGTGGTCATCGACCACCAGAATGTGAGGGCTGCCTTGGTTCATCATCATCTCTCCGTTATCGGGCTGGGGCGATTATACGAAAATCAACCGGGCGGGTTGTGTCAAAGTGTGCCAGCACGCCCCTGTGCCACACTCTGCTACAAAATAGGCTTCTACTGGCAAATTTCAGACACTTCCACGGTGTTTACTGGATACCAAGGCGAAAGAGCCTCTACCCGTACACATCCGACAGGAGTTACCCATGAAAAAGCTGACCAAGACCCTGCTGACCGCCACCCTGATCCTCGGCCTGCCGCTGGGCGCCTATGCCGCCAGCGAGGCGGTCTCCACCGCGCAACCGACCCAGGCCACGGCGACCGGTTGCCCCATGGACGGTACCGGCATGATGGGCGGCAAGCATCATGGCGGCCGCCACGACAAGATGGCCCGCATGAAGAACATGACCCCGGAACAGATCCAGGCCCATCTGCAACAGCGCTACGACAAGATTGAAGATCCGGCCAAGAAGGCTGAGTTCGTGAAGAACCTTGGTCTGCGTGCCGACGGTATGATCAAGCACGCCGAGGTGATGAAGCAGTTCGCAGAAGCAAACCAGTAAAGCGAAGTAATGAAGCCGTTTGCCGAAGCAGACCAGTAAGTCGAGATGATCAAGCTGTTCGCAGAAGCAAACCAGTAAGTCGACGTAATGAAGCGGTTTGCCGAAGCAGACCCGTGAGCCGGCGGGGCCCAGCCCCGACACCGGCGAAAACGACAGGGTGGCGCAAGCCACCCTTTTTTTGTCTCCACCCCCCAGTTTTTTCACCTTTTCCTGCCTGCCCGCATCATGTTATGTGAGCGATAACAAACGTTTCACTTTCGAAATAAATCATAATGGCCCCTCACACAACAGATGCGGGCACGATCCCGGGCACAGTGGACAGGAGTCGTTATGGGATGGAATCTGGGCACAATCAAGGGGCGCTATACCGCCGTTTTTCTGGGCTTCATGGCGCTGGTGTGCGCCCTGACGGTGATCGGCATCCAGATCTGGATCACCCCCGCCCTGCAAAAGGCGGGGGAGGAGAACGTGGCGCTGCGAGTCGGCGAGATAGCGACCGACATCCGTGACCAGCTCAACGGGGTGCAGACCCAGTCGCGCAGCATCACCCAGCTGGTGGCACAACTGCCGAGCGAGCAGATAGATGCCCAGCTCCCGGCCCTCATCGACCAGTACGGTAACGGCATGGTCTTCGGTGGCGGCATCTGGCCCCTGCCGGACAAGCGGGAGGCGGGGCGCGCCAAGTTCAGCACCTTTTTCCACAGGGATGCCTCCAACGCCCTCATTCCCAACACCTACTGGAACTCGACAGAGGCGCCCAACTATTTCGATCAGCCCTGGCACAAGGCCGGTCAGCAGGCGCCCCGTGGCGTCTGTGCCTGGGCCGCCGCCTACAAGGATGGCGCGAGCCAGCAGCCGAGAACCAACTGCGCCATGGGGATCTACCAGGATGGCGCCCTCTACGGGGTGTCGACCATAGACGTCACCCTGGGCTTCTTCAACGACCTGGTGGCCAAGAAAGAGCAGGAGATCGGCGGTCAGGTGATGATCATCGAGGCTGACGGCAAGATCCTGAGCCGCAACGCCCGTCTGACCGGGGATGTGGTGCTCGGCAACCTCTCCGCCCACGCCGACTATCCCTTCGCCCTCGCCATCAGCGGCCTGCTGGGCCAGGATGCGAGCAAGGGGCAGCTGCGCACCACCTTCCAGGATCAGGGTGAGGAGCAGACCCTGCTGATGGAGGCCATCGAAGGGACCCCCTGGCTGCTGGCCGCCGCCCTGCCGACCCGCACCCTGACCCAGGACAGCCGGGATGTGCTCGCCACCCTGGCGAGCATCCAGCTCCCCCTGGCGGGGCTGCTGTTCGTGCTCATGGTGCTGGCCATCAGCCAGCTTGGCAGCCGCCTGCAGACCCTCAAGCTCAACATCGACGCCCTCAGCGCCGGCGATGCCGACCTGACCGCCCGCATCCAGGTCAAAGGGCATGACGAGCTGGACAACATCGCCCTATCGGTCAACCGCTTCATCGCCTTCCTGCAACAGATGATGGTGCAGGTGACCGCCGCCACCGACCTCATCACCCGCGAGCTGGCCCAGCTCGATCAACAGACCGGGCAGGCCAGGCGGATCCTGGGGGAACACGCCAGCGAAACCGATCAGGTCGTCACCGCCCTCAACGAACTCAGCTCCACCGCCGACAGCGTTGCCCGCCACGCCAACGACTCCGCCAGCTTCACCGAGGCCGCCAACGGTCAGGCGGCCAGCTCCCGCAAGGTGGTGGGATCAGCCTCCGCCAGCGTGGTGGCCCTCATCGACGAGGTGGATCTCGCCGCCGCCAAGGTGCTGGAGATGCAGGAAGATGCCCAGCAGATCGGCAGCGTGCTCGGGGTGATCGGCGGCATCGCCGCCCAGACCAACCTGCTGGCGCTCAACGCCGCCATCGAGGCGGCCCGGGCCGGTGAACAGGGCCGGGGCTTCGCGGTAGTGGCCGACGAGGTGCGCGCCCTCGCGGCACGCACCCAGAACAGCACCGCCGAAGTGGGCAGCATGTTGTCACGGCTCACCCAGGGGGTCGCCGAGGCCGTGGTCGCCATGGAGCAGACCAAGCGCAGTTGCCAGGCGGCGGCCGACACCACGGGGCAGGTCACCGGCGGCCTCGACACCATGGCCGACGCCGTGGTGCAGATCCACGATCTCAGCAGCCAGATCGCCACCGCTGCCGAGGAGCAGAGCCGGGTGACCGAGGAGATCAACCGCAACATGGTGAGCATTCGCGACATGCTGAACCTCCTGGTGGAGAACGGCGGCAACACGGAGCAGAGCGCCGCCACCCTGCTGGGGTCCAATCGCCAGTTGCTGGCACTGGTACACCGCTTCAAGGTGTGAGCCTGAATACCAGGCAGCAAAAAGGGGCCCGCGGGCCCCTTTTTCATTCACTTTGCCAGGACTCAGGCCTTGTTGGCCAGGTTCAGGGTCTTCACGGTCTCGCCTTCGAACTTGATGACCACGTTCTTCTGGGCCACTTCGGAGTCTTTCAGCAGGGACTTGGTGGTCTCGGCCAGCAGCGGGGAGGCCTTGTTCAGTGCGTCCAGGTCATAGGTCCACACTTCCAGACCGGCGTCGGTCTTGGTGCTGGCCGGGGCGCCCAGCTTGTCCTTGATGGCCTGCTTGTTGGAGCCGCCTTCCTTGATGTCCAGAGCCTTCTTGATCGCTTCGTTGGAAGCGGTGTCCATGGCGTTGCCAGCCATCTCTTTGGCGGTGCTGGTGACGCTGCTGGTCACGGTGTCGGTCAGGGAATCCATCAGGCCGGCGTGGGCAACCAGAGGCAGGGCGGTCAGGGCAATCAGCAAGGACTTTTTCATGAAGATACATCTCGCAAGAATGAAAAGAGCGCGCATGAAACCAGCGGGATGAATTGGAGTCAAGAACATCCCTTGGTCAAGCCGTATTCGGGGGGGAAAAGCCCCGTAGCGGCTCCGACCAGTGCCCTTGTCAGCCGCTGAGCAGGTCCTTGCCCGCCAGCTTGGCCCGGTAGAGCGCCCTGTCGACCCGTGCCATCAGGTGGGACACCTGCTCGTCGGGGTCGGACTCCACCAACCCGAAACTCAAGGTCACGGGCTCGATCCCCTTGACCCTGGCATGACTCAGGCGCTGCCTCAGCTTCTCGGCCACCACCCGGGCGTCGGGCAACCGGGTATTGGGAAGCACCAGCATGAACTCGTCACCCCCCCAGCGGGCCAGCAGATCGATCTCGCGGATGCAGCCCCGGGTCAGCTGCACGATATCGATCAGGGTCTGGTCCCCCACCCCGTGGCCATGGCGATCGTTGATCTGCTTGAAGTCGTCCACGTCCATGGCGATCACGGCAAAGGGCTCCTTGAAGCGCTTGGCGCGCTCATGCTCCAGCCGCACCGCCTGCTCCAGCCGATAGCGGCTGGCCGCGCCGGTCAGGGAGTCCGTCTCCGCCAGGCGGCGGTTCTCCTCTACCTGGAACTGCAATGCCTGGTTGAGCCGCTCCAGTTCGGCGGTACGCTGCGCCACCTGCTGCTCCAGGGTGCGGTTTTGCAGCTCCAGCCTGGCGTAGAGTTCCCGCTGGGCGTGGATGTTGCGGTGTGCCCCCACCATCCTGGCGACACTGCCGTCCGGGTTGCGTGCGACGATGCGGCCACAATCCGCCACCCAGAGGTAGTCACCGTTACGGCAACGGCAGCGGTATTCGGCCCGGTAGTCCGCCGCCCGCCCACTCAGGCAGGCATCGAAGCTCTCCATGACCTGCGCCAGATCGTCCGGGTGGATCAGGTTCTCCCAGGTGAAGACGGTGTTGTCGAGGGAGTGTGGCTCATACCCCAGCATCTGATACCAGCCGGGATAGCGATGGACATAGCCGGTGTTGGCATTCCAGTCCCAGAGACCGTCGCTCACCACCTCCAGCATGCCGCTCATCACGGCCTCGTCGAGGGCCGGTTGCCTTGTCATCTCATTGTCATGCAGCATGAAAACCTTCCTTGTTCTGCTACTCGGCGCCACGGATCCGCTTGTTGACCTGGCGGGAAAACCGGGCCTGCCGGTCGAGCCTTCAAGGGGGCGACTGGCCTCGACACCCCGTCATGACGGGTTATCGGCCAGGTTGCCCTCTTGTTGAACAACAGTAGCAGCCCGCACACTTTCGAGTCTTGCGCGCCGTCACGCTCCCTTCCGTTCTTCTGCTGGCCAGATTGCACCACGGCGGTGCACACCTTTGGCGCAGCCCTGCCCATATTGGGCAAGCCTCGCTGACCAGGGCTGCGATTAATAAGTAAGTGTATGAATAAAAAGAAAAATACTTTTCTGGCGCAATATTTGCCTTTATCTGGGTGAACCACAAGGATTGGGGATATTGCATGAAATTAATCACCGCCATCATCAAGCCGTTCAAACTCGACGACGTGCGCGAAGCCATCGCCAACCTCGGCGTCGAGGGGCTGACGGTTTCCGAGGTCAAGGGGTTTGGCCGCCAGAAGGGGCACACCGAGCTGTACCGGGGTGCCGAATACCAGGTGGATTTCCTGCCCAAGGTAAAGCTGGAGATAGCCACCCTGGCCGACAACGTCGAGCAGATCATCGAAGCCATCAGCAAGGCCGCCCACACCGGCAAGATAGGTGACGGCAAGATCTTCGTTTATGACCTGCAGGCCGCCGTGCGCATCCGCACCGGCGAGACCGACGCAGACGCCCTTTGATACGACTGGAACTGAGGAATACGACATGGAAGAGTTGATCACATCCGTCAGCGAGCTGCGCTATGCACTCGACACCTTCTACCTGCTGATCTCCGGCGTGCTGGTCATGTGGATGGCCGCCGGGTTCGCCATGCTCGAAGCCGGCCTGGTCCGCGCCAAGAACACCACCGAGATCCTGACCAAGAACATCCTGCTCTATGCCATCGCCTGCATCATGTTCCTGCTGGTCGGCTACAACATCATGTACGTGGACAACAGCGCCGGCGGCTGGTTGCCGAGCTTTGGCAGCCTGATGGGCAGCCAGGCGGACGACGCGGGCCACTCCCTGCACTCCGACTTCTTCTTCCAGGTGGTGTTCGTCGCCACCGCCACCTCCATCATCTCAGGTGCGGTGGCAGAGCGGATGAAGCTCTGGTCCTTCCTGCTGTTCTGCGTGGTGATGACCGGCTTCATCTACCCCGTGGAAGGCTACTGGAGCTGGGGCGGCGGCTTCCTGAAAGAGGCGGGCTTCTCCGACTTCGCAGGCTCCGGCATCGTCCACATGGCGGGCGCTGCCGCTGCCCTGGCCGCCGTGCTGCTGCTCGGCCCCCGTCGCGGCAAATATGGCAAGCAAGGGGAGATCTACCCCATCCCCGGCTCCAACCTGCCGCTCGCGACCCTGGGCACCCTGATCCTCTGGATGGGCTGGTTCGGCTTCAACGGTGGCTCCCAACTGGCGCTCTCCAGCGCCGCTGATGCCACCGCCATCGGCACCGTGTTCGTCAACACCAACGCCGCCGCGGCCGCCGGTGTGGTCGGCGCCCTGCTGGTCAGCAAGCTCACCTGGGGCAAGGCGGATCTCACCATGATCCTCAACGGCGCCCTCGGCGGTCTGGTCGCCATCACCGCCGACCCGGCCTCCCCCAGCCCGCTGTTCGCCAGCCTGATCGGCGCCCTGGCCGGTGCCCTGGTGGTCTACGCCATCGTCGCCTTCGATCGCCTGAAGATCGATGATCCGGTCGGTGCCATCTCGGTACACGGCGTCTGCGGCCTGTTCGGCCTGATGGTGGTGCCCTTCTCCAACACGAGCGCCACCTTCGGTGCCCAGTTGCTGGGTGCTGCCACCATCTTCGGCTGGGTCTTTGTCGTCTCCCTCGTGGTCTGGAGCCTGCTCAAGGCCACCATGGGCCTGCGGGTCAGCGAAGAGGAAGAGATGATGGGTGTGGATGTCCACGAGTGCGGCATCGATGCCTACCCCGAGTTCGTCAGCGTCAAATCCAGCATCTAAGCACGCCATCTGCTTGCGGGGCCCGGGGGAAACCTCGGGCCCCGTTATTTTTGGCGGCTCGGCGCCCCCCCCCGGTGTCAGAATAGTTGTCGCCTAATCTGAATAATCTAAATGTGAAGACCGGGGGCGGATAAAGAGCGTCGAATGGCTCGTTATTCAAGTGAGCGCAAGGCTGCTTTGCTCAAGAAGCTGCTGCCGCCCATCAATATGTCGGTG
>NZ_JAPCJD010000098.1:0-13038 GCF_027707845.1 Aeromonas sp. QDB14
ATGACTCATGATGAACCCTTTTTCATGGCTCCAGATGACAAACATGATCTCATATCAGGGACTTGTTCGCACCTTCCATAGTTTTGGCGAAATTGCAGCTTATTCTACCGGTTTTGCATAGCTATCTATTTATCGCTCTCTCGACGCTCTGTTCAGCGCCGCCAAAATATGCTGCGGTGAGCACACTGAAATAACATTCACCCTCTTTGCATGGCCACAGGTCATGACATAAATACGGGAGAAAGAGAGGGCGCTTTTTAGCCCCTGCGGCGGAGGCTGACATGGGCGGGTCGCCACACCGCCTATGCCATATCTTTTCAGTGGCGCGAACGCAGCCCGCCAGCAGGGCTCATAAGCAAGGGGAGGGGGCCTTCCCCTTGCCTGCCCCGACTTGCCGCCCCCCGATGCATATCACTCCTGTCATGACCCTCCCTGTGAGGGGGCCCCGGAGTCCGCCCTGCTTTGCCGCCCTGGCGTATCCCGTACTCCTTGCGATGCAGCCGGCTCATCTTCACCGCACCATCCTTATTTGTGTTCTTTGTCATCAACTGCCGTTATTGCGACCTGGGTCGGGGTTTGGGTGGATTATTAACTGTATGATTAATAATGAAATCAGGGACCCTGCCGACGAGCAGCACGGATCGGCACTCCTCTGCCCGGGAGTGGCACATGCGATCGCATCGCGATCCCCGTCATCTGACTTCGGAGGTTTTATGCTTGGATTCATTCTGGGTGACATGTACAGCCACACCAGCGGGTTTCGGCCACCCCCCCGCCTAGGCAAGCACTTCCCCCTCGCCCCCGACTATCAACTGCGCGCTCGCACCGGCGCCGCCATCCTGACCATGGAGACCCTGCTCGATACCCCCTATCCCCAGAAGAAGTTCAGGGTTCTGATCTATGGCGCCTTTATCGAGCGCCAGCGTCGCCTCTTTGCCGAGCAGGTGGTCATTGGCCGGATGGAGGAGGGCCAGGACCTGGCGATCGCCATTGATCTCGCCTTTATCAGCACGGCGGTGCCCATCGGTCTGCTCGCCATCTCGGAGGAGATCGCGCTGCTGACCACGCCCCGTCCCACCCAGACCCATCCCCATCAGGTGGCCTTGAGCCAGGCGCTCGACTGTACCGCCATGCTGATGTTCTATGCCAAGGTCATTCGCCAGCGCAATGCAGTGCTTGAGCACATCGGCCACCAGTTCGGCTACAGACCGCAGGCCGGGTTGGTGGCCAGGGTGGGCCACGGCGGGGAAGATGACTATGCCGCCTTCATGGTCAATGTGATGACCTGCATCGCCCATTCGGGCTCCTTCAAGGAGGCGCTGGAGAATGGCGTCAGGATGGGCATGCACGAGCCCGCCTTCTTCTGTATCGTCGGCGCCCTGGCCTCGACCCTGTGGGGAGTCCCCAAACCCTGGGCCCATGAGATCTCTCGATTCATTCAGCGCCAGCACCCCCACTATCTCCAGATCCTGCTGCGGGGCGAAGCCAGGGTGGGCCGCAGACAGATCAACCTGGAGCCTCCCAAACCGCCGCTCTGTGCACCGGTCAAGCGCCAGGTACACCGCTTCCTGAAGTGGGCCTTCTAGGGCCATGGGAGTGCTCTCGAGGGGCGGGCCCATGGTGCCATCCCATCGGCCCGCCCCTCCTGAGGGTCATCACGGGGCTGTTATCTCACTGACCCCTGCTCCCCGGCTACCTTGCCCAAGAGGGGATGGCCAGAAAAGCCAACGGTTGCACGGGGGACAAAGGGCGGGTAGAAGGTGATCCACCTCGCCTTTTGATGTGAACGTCTTTTGATGTTTGGCGCCATACGATACCATGCGCAGCGTGTGTTCCTGTTGGGGGAGGTGCCGCCCATCGCCCCGTGGCTGGCTGCTGGTCCTGTCATGATCACGGGATGCACAATCCGGGGCCGCCACGGCAACCCCTTATCGCCATAGCCAACAGGACGGAGTATCAGGATGGCCATTGCCATTGAACAGTCGGACAACACACTGAGGGTCAACAAGGATTGCTACGATCTGGGCCGCATCGTGGGCGTGCAGGTAAAAGCTCTCGGCTGGATGGATCGGCTCAAGAAGAGCTTGTTGCTGGGGGTGGTCACCTCCAGTGTGCTCTTTTACTTCACCCCTTCCTACGAGCAAGCGGGCAACTGGCTCATCGTGCTCTTACTGCCCCTGGTGGGTTTTCTGTCTGGCGCCCTGATGGGGCTGCTCTCCAGCGCGAAATATGAGTTTTGCATCGAATTTTCCCACGCCGACGAGACGGGCGTGCAGTGGATCACCGCCGCCAGGAGCCGGCATGTCGCCGATTATGAGACCTTCAAGGCGCAGGCGGCCAGGTTGCAAGAGCGGCTCGGGTAGGGAGCACAGAGTGACGGGTCTGCGCCATCTGGCGTCAGGCACAACAACAAGCCCGATCAGGTGCACCTGTTCGGGCTTGTTCCATTAGAGGGAGGGCGCTCGGGGAGCGGTTCAGGCGGGATAGAGGGCGCCCAGCACCGCCGGGCGGCTCGCCCCGGTCACCGCAGGCAGGTTACCCGGCTTTCGCTGGATAAATCGCTGCGCCAGCCAGGCAAAGGCGGCCCCTTCCACCCAGTCCGGTGCAAGGCCGAGCTGGGCGGTGCTGGTCAAATGCCAGTCGGGCAGCAGGTTGGCCAGCTCCGCCAGCAGCGGGGCGTTGTGGGCGCCGCCGCCGCAGACAAACAGCTCGGGCCGGGTTGGCGCATCACGGTGGGTGGGCAACTGGCGGGCGATGCTGTGGCAGGTGAGGGATTGCAGGGTACGCTGCACATCTGCGGGGGCGTATGCGCAGCCGTCCAGCTCGCCGTCGAGCCAGTCGAGGGTGAACATCTCACGCCCCGTGCTCTTGGGGGCGGGGGCGGCGAAGTAGGGGTGAGCCAGCAACTGCTCCAGCAGCGCAGGGATAAGCTTGCCGCTGGCGGCCCACTGGCCACCGTCGTCATAGCTACCACCGTGGGGCTGGTGGCGGCGATACCAGCCGTCGAGCAGGGTGTTGGCGGGGCCGGTATCGAAGCCATATACCCCTGAACCAGCCCCCCCGTCGGTCTGGCCGGGCAGCACCGAGATATTGGCAATGCCGCCGAGGTTCAGCACGACCCGCAGGGCGCCGGGGCGGGCAAAGAGCGCCTGATGGAAGGCGGGCACCAGGGGGGCCCCCTGACCGCCGAGGGCCATGTCCATGGTGCGAAAATCGGCCACCACGTCGATGCCGGTCAGGGCCGCCAGCAAGGCCGCGTTGCCGATCTGCAGGGTAAAGCCGAGCTGGGGGCGGTGGCGTATGGTCTGGCCGTGACTGCCGATGGCGCGAATCTCCTTGGGAGTCAGCGCCGCCTTGGCGAGCAGGGCCTGGGTGGCGGCGGCAAATTCGCGGGCCACCAGGTTGTCGGCTACCCCCATGCGGTCGATTTCGTTCTCCCCCGGGGTGCAAAGCTCATGCAGGGTGCGAGCCGTATCGACAGGCCAGGGATGGCAGAGGGCCGCCTCTACTCGAAGCGCTTCCCTATCCATCGTCACCAGCACGGCGTCGATACCATCCATGCTGGTACCGGACATCAAGCCTATATAGCGTTCCGTCATGACAACCCCTTTCAATGATGCGGGGGAACCGTCCGATGCCGTGTTCCACCTTGGTCGACAGCGCTCAGCTGTCGTCGCCGTTGCCCTTGTTTCTGGCCAGTTGCAGCTCGGGGCTGTCCAGCTTGGCCAGCTGGGGCATGGCCTGGGCCTTGAAGCTGGCCAGCGCCCGCCCGCTGAGAGACTCCGCCTGGGGCAGGTTGAGGGTGCGCGGGTTCTTGTGCACACCGCCCACCACGAATTCATAGTGCAGGTGCGGGCCTGTGACCCGGCCGGTGCCGCCGAGCAGGCCGATGGTCTGCCCCTGCTTCACTCGCTGCCCCTTGTTGACGGTGCGCTTGGAGAGGTGCAGGTACTTGGTCACGTAGTTGCCCGCGTGCTTGATGAAGACGTAGTTGCCGTTGAACTGGTTGTAGCCGGCGGCCACCACGCTGCCGCCGCCCGCCGCCATGATGGGGGTTCCCACCGGTGCCACGTAGTCGATGCCGTTGTGGGGACGCACCTTGCCGGTGACCGGGTGAAGGCGGCGCGGATTGAAGTTGGAGCTGATGTATTTGAAGTTGACCGGTGCGCGCAGGAAGCTCTTGCGCATCGCCTTGCCGTCCGGGGTGTAGTAGTTGCCATCCTCATTCAGCACGGCGCGGTAGATGGCCCCCTGGTTGACGAACTCGGCGGCCAGAATGTCGCCGGAAGCAACCCGCTCGTCATCCTGGTATTTGTCCTGGTAGACCACCCGGAAGCTGTCCCCCGGTTGCAGGTCCTGGGCAAAGTCGATGTCCCAGCCGAAGATGGCGGCGAGATCCATGATCTGGTCTTCCGTCATGCCCGCTTCGACGGCGGCGCCCCAGAAGCTGGAGCGGATCTCCCCCTGGGCCACCTGTTCGCGGGTGTCGAGCTCGATCTTCACCGGCCTGGCCACGAAGCCGTCATCCCGGCGGTTCACCTTGAGCGCCTGCTCCAGGCTGTGGGGGTAATAGAGGCTGTGCAGCTCGCCGCTCTTGGTGAGCTTGAAGGTGAGCTCCTGACCGGGCTTGAGCAGGCGCAGGGTATCCGTGCCCTCGAGCTGGTCGATGAGGTGCAGATCAGTGGTGCTGAGGCCCAGGCGCTGGAAGATGACCCCCATGTTGTCGCCGCTGCGCACCTTCACCTGTCTGGTGACATAGCGCGGTTTGGGCGGGGTGACGGGCTCGGCCCGTGCCAGCTGCGCCTCCTCGTCGACCTGCTGCTCGACGGCCAGTTCGTTGTCGTTGTCATCGACCCGGGTGGCGACTGCCTGTTCGCTCGGCCAGGCCGCCAGCATCATCACCATGATGCTCAGGATCAGCACCATCTTGCGGTGCCAGTGAGGGAGAGAGTTGAAGGCGTGCCAAAGGACCATGAGAAGCAGACAAAGTTGAACCCGGAAGAAGGTCGGAGTTTACCGCCTTTCCAATTGGCCCGCCATTCCAGTAATATGTCTGGCCCTGTGGAATCGTGATTGGAGAGTCAAAAAATGTCCCAGCTCGAGGTGGCGCTAGCCGAGATCAAGCGCGGAGCGGAAGAAATTCTGGTTGAAGAAGAACTGATCGCCAAGTTGAAGGAAGGGCGCCCCCTGCGCATCAAGCTGGGGATGGACCCGACCGCGCCGGACATCCACCTGGGTCATACCGTGATCCTCAACAAGCTGAAGACCTTCCAGGATCTGGGCCATGAAGTGATCCTGCTGATCGGTGACTTCACCGCCATGGTGGGTGACCCCTCCGGCAAGAACGCCACCCGTCCGCCGCTCTCCGAAGAGGCCATCAAGCACAACGCCCTCACCTATGCCGAGCAGGCGTTCAAGATCCTCGACCCGGCCAAGACCCGCATCGAGTACAACTCCACCTGGCTGAGTGAGCTGGGCGCGACCGGCATGATCAAGCTGGCGGCCAAGCAGACCGTGGCCCGCATGATGGAGCGCGACGACTTCAAGAAGCGCTACAGCAACGGCCAGTCCATCGCCATTCACGAATTCCTCTATCCGCTGCTGCAAGGCTATGACTCGGTCGCGCTCAAGGCGGACGTTGAGCTCGGCGGTACCGATCAGAAGTTCAACCTGCTGATGGGTCGCGAGCTGCAAAAAGATGCCGGCATGGCGACCCAGTGCGTGCTGATGATGCCGCTCTTGGTGGGCCTGGACGGTGTCAAGAAGATGTCCAAGTCCGCTGCCAACTACATCGGCGTACACGACGCCCCGGGGGAGATGTTCGGCAAGATCATGTCCATCACCGACGATCTGATGTGGAACTACTACGAGCTGCTCTCCTTCCGTCCGCTGGCTGAAATCGAAGAGTTCAAGGCAGGCATTGCTGCCGGCACTCTCAACCCGCGCGACGTGAAGATCTGGCTGGCCAAGGAGATCATCGCCCGTTATCACGACGAGGCGGCGGCCGAAGCGGCCCACGAAGACTTCACCCAGCGCTTCTCCAAGAACGCCATTCCGGACGACATGCCGGAAGTCGAGCTGGCACTGGAAGGGGAAGGGCTGGCCATCGCCAACCTGCTGAAAGATGCCGATCTGGTGGCCACCACCTCCGAAGCGCTGCGGATGATCAAGCAGGGCGCGGTCAAGGTGGATGGCGAGAAGCTGGACGATGGCAAGGCACTCATCGGTGCCGGTACCGCCGTCTACCAGGTCGGCAAGCGCAAGTTTGCCCGGGTGACCGTCAAGTAAGTCGCCACCTGTGGCGCTGCCATAAGAAAGGCCTCCCTTGCGGAGGCCTTTTTGTTGGCTCATTGCTGCAAAGAGGGATCAGCCCTCGGTTTTCAGGAAGTTGCGATAGAGCATGTAGAGGTGGGCCGAGCTCCAGCTGAAGTTGCTGGCCCCCTGCATGGCACCGGTCTCCGGGTTGTAGTTCTCGCGGATGGGGCCGCTGCCCGCCAGCCCCTCGGCATTGCTAAACAGCTTGTTGACGAGCTGTTGGGCATCGCTGCGATAGCCGTAGTTCTCCAGCCCCTTCACCCCGAAGTAGAACTGATCCAGCCAGACGCGGCCGCGCCAGTAGATGTCGGGGTCGTAGGCCGGGTTGGTCAGTGCCGCCGTGCCGAGCGGCACCTTGGTGTTGAACTCCTGGGCATTGAGCATCACCTCGCGCACCCGCGCCGCCTTCTCTTTGTCTGCCACCTCGGCCCAGAGCGGGCTCCACCCTTCCGGGCCACGGCCGCGGGCGGTCAACAACTTGCCGACGCAGCCGTTGGCGTCGGGCAGATCCCCCTGGGCTATCTGGCGATCGTAATAGAAGCCGGAGGCCTCATCGAACAGGCAGCTGTTGATATAGCCGGCCAGCTGGGCCGCCCCTTCGCGATAGCGGCTCGCCTCGTCCGGCTTGCCGAGCAGCTCGGCCATGTCGGCCAGGATGCGTTTCTCCTTGGCGAGGAAGGCGTTGAGCTCCACCGACTCCTGATCGATGGAGAAGCCGATGAGGTTGCCGTCGTCCTGATGGTTTTCAAAGAAGAAGACGTTCCAGTCCTGGCGCGCCTTGGCCATGTCGCCGCCATAGGTCTTGTCGGCATAGCGCTTGAGCTGATCCGGCTCGATAAAGCCGAAGCGGGCGGCGTTGTCCATGCCGGACTCCCAGCCGGCACCGTGCTGGGCGCCGATATCCATGTCGGCGTAGCCGCCAACGCTCAATACCTGCTGATAGAGCGCCATGCCGGCGCAGCCATACCAGCCATCTCCCTCATTGGTACAGCTCGACAGATCCAGCCCGACCGGTGCCCCCGTCGGGTACTGCACCTTGAAGGTGATGTTGCCGAACTCGTCGTTGTGCTCGACGTGGCGGGTGGCGCCATATTCGATGATGCCGTTGCGGTTGTTGTCCCGCGCCCGATACCACCAGTCGTGATAGGCCTGGATCTTCGGGTACATCTCGGCGATGAAGGCCTTGTCCTGGGTGGCGCTGTAGATCTCCCAGATGGCCCAGGCGGAGAGGGGCGGCTTGGTGTCCCGCTCGTTCCAGTTGCCGCCGTCGCCACCGCGATCGGCGAGCTTGTTGTAGAAGACGGCGTCGATCACCATGCCGGCATCCTGCGGCCGAACCGGGTCATCGGCCTGGATCTGGTAGTCATACATGGCGCGCACGTTGTTCTTGGCTACCTCGGGGTTGAAGTGGGCCATGGCGTAAGCGTGCTTCCAGCTGTCCCAGGCCCAGACCCCGTCGAACCAGCGGGCGGTGTTGGAGGGGGTCACCCCGTCGTGCAGGATGGCGCCGGCGGGGGAGCGCCAGTTGCCGTTGAGGGTCTCCATCGCCTTGACCGCGATGCGCCGCTCGGCTTCCGGGATCCCCTGATTGGAGAGGCCGTGCGCCAGGTAATCCTCCCAGCGGCGGATGGCGTCGTCGAAATGGCTGGCGGGGTCGGCCAGCAGCGCCAGGCGGCTCTGCTCGAAGCGACTCGCGTCAGCACTGCTGTGGACATAGCTCTGCAGGGTGTAGATATCCTGCTGGCCCTTGGCGGCCAGGGTGAGGCTGGCCTCGCTCACGTAGCCGAGGCCCTGTTCGTCGAGGGTGGTGCTACTCGGCAGGGTGCGATCGATGCGGTAGCTGGCGCTGCCGCTTTGCATGATGTTCCAGGTGCTGCGCAGTTTGCCGAACTGGAATGCCACGCCGCGCTCGGTCTGGTTGATGGTGCGGGTCCAGGCGGGGTATTGCTCGGCGACCGTCTTGTTGGCATCCCACTGGTTGAGCAGCTCCCCCTGCCAGTTGAGCTTGAGGGTGAGGGGGGCGTCAGTGTGGTTGATGAGGCGGGTGCGAACCAGCGCAGTGCGGGCATCGCCGTAGCGCAGCTCCAGCTCCAGGGTGAAGGGGTCGAATTCGAAGCGCTGCACCAGCGCCCCCGGGATGGCGTACAGCGCCTGCTTGCTGGCGCTGGTGAGGGGGAAGGCGCGGCCGCTCTCGTCGCTCAGGGTCAGCTTGTCCAATTCCCTTGCGAAGAACAGGCTGTACTCCTCGGCGATGACCATGGGACCGGTAAAGCCGCCCCATTCGCTGTCGCTGGCGGGCAGCAGGAAGCCGTGCCAGGCGCCGAGATCGAGCAGCGGGTTGTATTTGAGGTTGGCGTAGCTGTCAAAGTCACGGAACTGGAGCGGGGTGCCGCTGCGGTCGATCACGTTCTGATACTGGTTCGCCAGGGTGGCGCTGGGGGCGGCCGGGCTGCTGGAGTCATTGCCGTTGCAGGCAGTGAGGCCGAACAGGGCGACGCTCAGGGTGATGGAAAGTAAATTTTCACGAAACATCTCTCGCTCCAATGGCAGTTTTTGTAGGTTAAGGAAGGTGTTTTTTAGTGATTATTTTAGTGAAAGCGTTTGCGAGAGCCATTATAGGGCGATTTTGACGGGGTTATTGGCGCTGTGTCACAGTGCAGGAGGGGCGAGTGTGAGCCGGATCACCCGGTTACACGAGGTTACATAGTCTTGTGTTTTAGTAATTATTTACTTTCGTGGTAGCAGTCAGCGAGAGAGAGGAGGGGCAGGTACGCAGGTATTGGTGGGGGGTCAGGCCGAACTCCTCCTTGAAGCGCGCGGCAAAGCGGCCGGGGGAGTCGTAACCACAGGCGAGGGCGGTCTGAAGCGGCGTGAGCCCCTGTTGCAGCAGGGTGAGGGCGTGCCCCAGGCGTACCTGGGTCAGCACCTGGCGAAAGCTGCGCCCCTCGGCTGCCAGTTTGCGGACCAGGGAGGCGCGGCTCATGGCGAAGTGGGTCGCTACCGTCTCCAGCCGGTGATCGAGACCAGGCTCCACGCTGAGGTAACGGGCCAGCCGTTCCCCCAGGGTCATGGTGGTGGCAGGAAAGAGCAGTCCAAGGCCCCCCGCTGCCCTGAGCTCGCCATAAAACCCTTGCAGCAGCTGGGTCTGGGCCGTCTCGCAGAGCTGCCGCTGCGCCATGGTGGTGACGAGATCAAAGCAGAAGGCGAGGGCCGACGTCACCCTGATGGCCGGTGGCTTGAGGAGATCGAGGGGGCTCTCTGCCAGCCACTCGGCCGGTGGCGGGGCCAGCAGGGTGAGCGCCTGGGAGCGAAACGTGCCCTGCTCCGGCTGGTTGACGAAGGTGAGCCGGTGACCCGCCGGGATCAGCAGCCAGCTCTCCTTGTCAAAGGAGAGGCGCTGCTCCCGCCACCACAGCTGCTTGCGGCCCTGCTGCACCCAGATGAGGGTCGGCGCGTAGATGAGCACCCGGCGCAGGGGCTGCTGGCGGATCCCGAAGTAATGATTCAGTTGCAGCAGGGGCGTGCTCATCGGGCGGGCTCCTAGGGGGTGGTGAAGGTGGCGGTCAGGGTGGCCTTGCCAAGGGCCAGGCTGTTGAGCATGTAGCCTACCATGGCGGGCGGGGTGTTGGCCTTCACCTCCAGCGCCTTGGGCAGGGCCCAGACGGTGAACTGGTAGCGGTGCATGCCGTGACCGGCGGGCGGCAGGGGCCGCCATAACCCTGGGTACCGTAGTCGGTGCCAAGCTCCAGCCCCTGCTTGATCTTGCCGGAGGCATTGCTCGGCAGCTCGCTCTGGCTGGCCGGCAGGTTCACCACCAGCCAGTGCCACCAGCCGCTGCCGGTGGGGGCGTCCGGGTCATAGGCGGTGATGGCGACGCTCTGGGTGCCGGCGGGCAGGCTCTGCCAGCTCAACTGGGGGGAGCGGTTCTCGCCGCTGCAACCAAAGCCGTTGAAGCTGAAGACCTTGTCCATGGGTTCACCCTCGCGGATGTCGGTACTCTTGAGGGTCATGGCGCCGGCGGGCAGGGCCGCGAGGCAGAACAGGGGCAGCAGCGGGATAATGGGGGATCTCATGATGGGCACTCCTTTGTGTGAATATGGCATTCACTCTAAGGGGGCTGGCTCAAAACAGAGTGCCCGTATGGCTCAAATTATGCCATGGAGGCGGCTTTTGTGAGCTGTTCGGGGCTTTTGAGGGGCATAAAAAAACCGGCATCCTGGGATGCCGGTTTTTGGGAGAGGCGAGGGGCCTTAGCGCAGGATCATCTCGTCACGGCCCGGGCCGACGGAGACCATGGGCACCGGCACGCCCAGCAGGGCTTCGATGCGCAGCACATAGTCCTGGGCAGCCTTGGGCAGCTCGGCGAAGGTGCGGCAGGCG
The DNA here is from genome assembly GCF_027707845.1 of Aeromonas sp. QDB14. Classification (NCBI taxonomy): domain Bacteria; kingdom Pseudomonadati; phylum Pseudomonadota; class Gammaproteobacteria; order Aeromonadales; family Aeromonadaceae; genus Aeromonas; species Aeromonas sp. QDB14. Next base: position 10,696 of record NZ_JAPCJD010000098.1, read on the forward strand.
CTGATGTCTTCGCTCCAGCTCTCCATCTTCTCGTAGACGGGGGTGAGGGCGGCGGTCTGCGGCCAGATCGGGTTCTCGGTGTGGGCACCTTCGTAGGCCACGCAGATCTTCAGATCCGGCAGACCGGTCAGGCAGTCCAGCTTGGTCAGGGCCACTTCGGTGGCAGCCTGCAGCTCGACGCCGTTCTTGGTGGCGACGGCATCGAAGTAACCCACGTCACGGGGACGGCCGGTGGTGGCGCCGAACTCGTTGGTGATCTTGCGGAACTCGTCCTGGTTCTCCATGGCGGTCAGCAGGGTGCCGGTACCGACGGAGGAGCTGAATGCCTTGGCCACGGCGATGACGCGCTCCGGGCGCAGGCCCGGCAGACCGCCACCGATGCCGGCGTAGGCGCCGGAAACGTGGGAGGAGGTGACCCAGGGGTATTCGCCGTAGATGAGATCACGGCCGGCGCCCAGCTGGGCTTCGAACAGCAGGGTCTTGCCTTCGGCTTGCAGTGCCTTGAGGGGCATGCTGACGTTGCAGACGGCGTCCAGCCAGGGAGCGGACACTTCCAGCAGCCAGTCGGCCATTTCCTGGGCGGTCTGGGTGAATTCGAAGTCCGGATAGAGAGCCTTCATCTGTGGCAGTTTCCAGTCCAGCATGAACTGGATGCGCTCGACCAGCACGTCCGGCTGTTTCAGCCAGCCCACCAGGATCGCCTTTTTCATGACCCGATCACCGTAAGCCGGGGCGATGCCCTGACGGGTGGAGCCGTAGGCGCCGTCACCCAGGCGTTGCTCTTCCAGGGTGTCTTCCAGCGCGTGCAGCGGCAGGCAGAGGGTGGCACGGTCAGAGATGGCGAGCTTGGGAATGACGCCGGAGGCCTTGACCTCTTCCAGCTCGACGGTGAGCTTCTCGGGGCTGATCACCATGCCGGGGCCCAGCACGACCAGGCAATCCGGGTTGAAGACGCCGCTCGGCACCTGGTGCAGCTTGAAGGTGCCCAGATCGTTGACCACGGTGTGGCCGGCGTTGTTGCCGCCCTGGAAACGAATACTGGCGCCAGCCTGGCCTGCCAGATAATCGACGATGCGGCCTTTGCCTTCATCACCCCAGTTAGCACCTACGACTACGATAGACGACATGACTCTTTCTCCTAAGACGTTAGGCGTCCATCCTAGGAGCCCCGTGAGGATTAGAAAAATTAATTATCTTTATAATTCCGATAATAAAGCCATATAATTCCGGTGCAATTATCGACACCGCGCTCCCTTTCGTGGTGCCCGTGCCCTGGCGGCGCTGGCCCTGCCATCGACCCGGGAGAAGAGGAACCCCATGCTGGACATTCACTGGCTGCACACCTTCGTCACCCTGGCCCGGTTGCAGCACTTCGGCCAGACGGCCACCGAACTGCACATGACGCAACCCAATGTGAGCCTGCACCTCAAGAACCTGGAGCAGGCGACCCGGGTCAAGCTGGTAGAGCGCAGCCCGTTTCGCCTGACCCAGGCGGGGGAGCGGCTGCTGCAAAGCGCCGAGCGCGCCATCAACGAGCTGCAACTCTGCCAGTCCGATCTCAATGCCCTGAGCCAGTTGAGCCAGGGGACGCTCGCCATCGCCGCCAGCGACATCATCTCGCGCCTGCTGCTGATCCAGCCGTTCCAGCGCTTCAAGCAGGCCTTCCCCGGCATCGACCTCACCCTGTTCAACACCACCTCGGATCAGGCGGCGGATCTGGTGCGGGCGGGCAAGGCGGATCTGGGCTTCGTGATGGCACAAAAGCGCAGCGAGCCGCTCTTCTACACCGAGTTGCAGCAGGTGACCTGGTGTGCCCTGGGGCACGGCCTGGCCCGCTGGCAGGCGCGGGCCAGCTCGGGGGAGAGCGATCCTCTGGACGAGCCGACCCTGATCCTGCTGGGGCACGACACCCGGACCCGGGCATTGATCGATCCCTCCCTGCCCCTGCTCGGCCTGCCGAGCTGCCGCATCATGGAGGTGGGGAGCGTGGATGCCCAGCTCGACTGGGCCGAGGCGGGCTTTGGCGTCGCCATCGTGCCGGATTTCTCCCTTCACCCCAGGCTCAAGCTGACCGCCCCGGTGACCCGGCTCACCGATTTTCCCGGTACCAGCCTGGGGTACGTGGTGCGCCAGAACCAGGTGCTGTCGCGGGCCATCAAGCAACTGCTGCACTGGGTGGAGGAGGAGATCCAGAATCCGGCGCTGCTGCTGGCGCCGTGACAGGCCAGGCGCCCGTTCCCCATAACCAAGAGGCCACCCCTGGGGTGCAATGCTGTTCACTTAAGCGGAGCCGCATTGCGATTTACCGGAAAACGGGTCTTTGATATCTTCACCGCCCTGGGT
>NZ_JAPCJD010000099.1:0-13023 GCF_027707845.1 Aeromonas sp. QDB14
CCAGGGCGGTGAAGATATCAAAGACCCGTTTTCCGGTAAATCGCAATGCGGCTCCGCTTAAGTGAACAGCATTGCGGCAGTGCCGGGCTTTTTGCTGCGGGAGTCAGCACATCACAGGATGATGTCGCGTACCACGCTGTCCTTGCGATCCAGGAAGTGGATCGACTTGATGCGACGGCATGAGAGTTCGCGACTTGCCGCCACCGCCATCCTCCTGCTTACAGGATGATGTCGCGTACCACGCTGTCCTTGCGATCCAGGAAGTGGATCGACTTGATGCGACGGCATGAGAATACGTGACTTGCCGCCACCGCCATCCCCCTGCTTACAGGATGATGTCGCGTACCACGCTGTCCTTGCGATCCAGGAAGTGGATCGACTTGATACGACGGATGGTGCGCGATTTACCGCGGATCAGCAGGGTCTCGGTGGTCGCCATAACGCCGTCGCTGGTGATCCCTTCCAGCAGATCACCCTTGGTGATGCCGGTGGCCGAGAAGATGACGTTGTCATTCTTGGCCAGATCTTCGAGCTTGAGCACCTTGCTCACGTCGATGCCCAGCTCCTCGCAGCGCGCGATCTCCTGTTCACCCAGGGCGCGAACCTCGGGGCTGTCACCCTTGACCTGGTGGCGGGGGATCAGGCGAGCCTGCATGTCGCCGTCCAGGGCGCGGATCACCGCGGCGGAGATCACCCCTTCCGGCGCGCCACCGATGCCGTAGAGCATGTCCACTTCGCTGTCCGGCAGACAGGTGAGGATGGAAGCGGCCACGTCGCCGTCGGGAATGGCGAACACCCGCACTCCCAGGCCCTGCATCTCCTTGATCGCCTTGTCATGACGCGGCTTGGCCAGGGTGATGACGGTCAGACGGGAGAGGGGCTTGCCGAGCGCCTTGGCCACGGCCTTGAGGTTCAGCTCCAGGGCCTGATCGAGATCGATGGCGCCTCTCGCCTTGGGGCCCACGATCAGCTTTTCCATGTACATGTCGGGGGCCTTGAGGAAGGATCCCTTGTCGCCCACCGCCAGCACGGCCAGAGCATTGGCCTGACCCATGGCAGTCATGCGGGTCCCCTCGATGGGGTCGACCGCGATGTCCACGGCGTCGCCCTGACCCGTGCCCACCTTCTCGCCGATGTAGAGCATGGGGGCTTCGTCGATCTCCCCTTCGCCGATCACAATCTCGCCATCGATCTGGATCTGATTGAGGATGTGACGCATGGCCGCCACGGCCGCGCCATCGGCGATATTCTTGTCACCACGTCCGAGCCACTTGTAGCCAGCCAGTGCTGCCGCTTCCGTCACTCGGGAAAATTCGATTGCCAGTTCACGTCTCATCGCATATCCAACCTTAGGAGCTCGAAAACGGGCGGCATTCTACCACAAGGGCAAACCTTTGCGCGTAAAAGTGGCGACCAGCCACATAAATCCCGGTTTTCATCCCGCTGACATGGAACCGACACGGTTTGTTCATTGCACGGTCACCCGACTGTCATCTGTCACTTCTAGCATGGCCCCGTCTTTTAAAACAAAAGCTTGCAACACAAGGGATCATGATGAAAAAGCTGACAGTAGTAGCATTGGCTCTTACCGCCGCCTTCCAGGCTCAAGCCGTTGAAGTGTACAAAAACGAGAGCACCCTGCTCGACCTCTACGGCCGCATCTACGCCGGCCAGTTCTTCGGCGAGAAGAAAGAGCTGGACGCCAACGGTGACATCAAAAACGAATACAGCGACAAGCAGGGGGCCAACCAGTTTGTCCGTCTGGGCGCCAAGGTAGAGAGCGAGATCAACCCGGGTCTCAAGGCGCTGGCCCAGTACGAACTGCAGATGTACATCAACGACAGCGAGAAGACCGTCAGCGAGAACTCCGACAACCTGCGTACCCGTCTGGCGTTCGCCGGTGTCGGCGCCAACTGGGGGACCGTCACCTTCGGTCGCCAGAAGGGGGCTCCTGGCTTCCTGGCGGACTGGACTGATGTCTCTCTCTCCGATGGTTACGGCAACGAGGCACTGGGCGCCAAGACCGACACCTTCGCCACCAACCGCGCCGGCTCCGTGCTGAAGTACTCCGGCCTGTTCAACGGTTTCCAGGTAGATACCAGCTACAAGTTCGATGGCGGTGACACCGAAGAGACCTCCAGCAAGGACAGCGATGCCGCCTACGGTGCCGCCGTGGCCTACACCTTCCCGTTCAACCTCTCCCTGGGGACCGCCTACAACGTGGGCATCCGCGACAAGAGCGGTGAAGAGGATGCCAAGCTGTGGCTGCTCTCCGCCAAGTACGACAACAAGGCCCTCTACGCCGCCCTGAGCTATGCCGACGGCAGCGACTTCCTGGCCACTGGCAAGGATCACACCGGCTGGGAAGGGGCGCTGGGTTACAACTTCGAGAGCGGCTTCGGCCTGATGGCCCTGTGGAACAAGCAGAAGGTGGAGCAGGCTGGCAAGTCTGACTACGACTCCATCGACTACTACACCCTGGGTGCCCAGTACAAGTTCAACAAGAACCTGCGCGTCATCGGCGAGTACCGCATCAACAACCTCGACAGCCATGACAGCGGCAAGCTCAACACCAAGGATGACTTCCAGCTGGCGGCCCGCTACGACTTCTAAGTCGGCAACCACCTGATGACACGGCGCGCAGAGCACTCTGCGCGCCGTTTTTCATTTGGGATGATCGCGTTGTCACTGAGGCTCAGAGCTTCTTCTGCCAGAACATAGCCCGGCCCACCTCGGGATCGAGCTCATAACCCGCAAAGCCGCTGGCGCGATAGGCAGCCTGGGCCACCTTGTTCCCCTCCAGCACCTCCAGGGTCAGCTTGCAGCAACCGAGCTCCCGGGCGAGCCGCTCCGCCTCCGCCAACAGCTGCTTGCCGATGCCCTGGCCGCGATGGGCAGGGTGCACCGCCACGTCGTGGATATTGAGCAGCGGCTGACAGGCGAAGGTCGAAAAACCCTCGAAGCAGGTGGCAACGCCAGCGGGCTCCCCATCGACCCAGGCCAGCAGCACATGAGCACCGGGTCGCGCGGCCAGGGCGTCGGCCAGATTCGCCTTCACCTCGTCCGCCAGTGCACTGCCGCCCCCCATCTCGTCCCTGGCGTATTCGTCCAGCATCGCGATCAGCGCCTCGCCGTGGCGAGGGTTGTGCAGATCCGCCCTGATGATCTCAACCATGTTTCTCTCCCTGTGTGTGCCGGATGGTGCGCCAAGGCGCGAGGCTACCATGGTAGCGTCCTCTCCGAACCGAACCAAGGTTCCCCCGGCCTTTTCCCCGAGGTTCCAGCCCCCTCAGTGCCTGCCGCCAATGATCTCTTTTCCTTGCATCTTCTCCTTGCAAGGCAAATGAAAATCAATATCATTAGCAACCTCTCGCGATGAGAGAAATCAATAATTACAAATAAATCAACAAGTTCAGGCCGATTGGTCGACAAAGAGTCACACCCAGATGAACCATTCCCCCCCCCCCCCCCCGCGCGCCTTGCTGGGCGTCGCCTTGCTGGCGGTTTGCACCAGCCCCCGTGCCGAAGACGAAACCCTGACCGTGGTCGGCAAACGCAGCCAACATGAAGAGGTCGCCACCGCGACCCGCACCGCCACCCCGGCCAAGCTGGTGCCCCAGAGCATCGAGAGCGTCAAGGCAAGCGAGCTGACCGCCTTCGGCCAGCCCACCCTGAGTGAAGCCCTGACCGGCATCCCCGGCGTCAACGCCAGCGGCGACACCCGCTTTGACGGCGTCACCATCCGCGGTTTCAGCGCCAGCAACGACTTCTACCTCGACGGCCTGCGCGACGACATGCAATACACCCGCGACCTTGGCAACATCGAACGGGTCGAAGTGCTCAAGGGCCCCGCCGCCGTGCTCTACGGCCGTGGCAGCACGGGCGGCATCGTCAACCGGGTCAGCAAGGTTCCCCAGAAGGGGCAGGCCTCCAGCGTCAGCGCCCAGGTCGGCAGCTTCGACAGTCGACGCTTCGCCGCCGACCTCAACGGCGAGGCAGGAGAGCGGGTACAGGTACGCCTGAACCTGGCCCAGGAAGACAAAGACAGCTTTCGCGACGACGTGACCAGCAAGCGCACCCTGCTGGCTCCCTCCGTCAACTGGGAGATCACCGACACCCTGAACTGGCTGGTGCAATACGAGCGCAACGAGCACGATCGCACCCCGGATCGCGGCATTCCCGGCGTCGATGGTCGCCCGGCGGATGTCCCCATCGAGAGCGTCTACAGCGACACACGCCGCGACTTCATCGACGATGTGGCCCAGTCCACCCGCTCCCGCTTCACCTGGGACATCAACTATCAGTGGCAACTGCGCCAGCAGCTCGGCTACACCACCCTCGACAGCCAGTTCGACAATACCTATGTCACCAGCGTCAAGGGTGACAAGGTGACCCGCGCCCGCTGGCAGCAGGATCTCAAGGCCAGCAGCCTCACCAGCAACACCGAGGCGGAAGGCCAGCTGCAAACCGGCCCCATCGCCCATCGTCTGCTGGTGGGTCTGGAGCAGGGCTGGCAGGATCGCACCCCCAAGCTCTACCAGAACGCCAACCCGATCCCGGCAGGCAACCTCTATGATCCGGGCTCCCTGCCCACCTACGACGGCGCCATGAAACTCTCCAGCGACGCCCATCACAGAGTGCGCGGTGTCGGCCTCTATGTGCAGGATCAGCTCAGCCTGGGCGACTGGCACCTGCTGGCAGGCCTGCGCCGCGACGACTTCACCGTCACCAGCCGCCGCAACGACCTCGACAAGGAAGAGACCCTCTCGGTCACCAGCCTGAGTCCGCGCCTGGGCCTGGTGTGGAACCCCATCGAGGAGCATGCCTTCTACACCTCCTACAGCAAGACCTTCACCCCGGTGGGCGGTGAGCTTATCGGCATCACCCCGGGGGACAAGAACAACAACCTGGATCCCCAGCACACCCGGCTCTATGAAGGGGGCGTGAAGAGCGACTGGCTGAACGGCCGCCTCGCCACCACCTTCTCTCTCTACCGGCTGGAGATGTACAACAAACGCAGCAAGGATCCGCTGGATCCCACCCGGGTGATCCTCACCGGTCTACAGCGCACCGACGGCATCGAGCTGAGCGCCCGTGCCCAGCTGACCGACGAGATCTATCTGCGCGGCGGCGTCGCCATCCAGGATGCCGAGCAGGTCAAGGCAGACGCGGACCTGCAAGGCAAGCGGCCGATGAACGTCTCCCGCCAGAACGGCCAGCTGTTCGCCGGCTACCAGAGCGGCAAGCAGGGCTGGTTCGGCGAGACTGGGGTGACGGCGGTGGGGGATCGCTTCGCCGACAACGCCAACACCACCACCTTGCCCGGTTACGCCCGCTTCGACGCCCGTGCCGGCTATCGCTGGCCCCAGTGGGAAGCCCAGCTGAGCGTGGAGAACCTGACCGATCACGACTACTTCGTCAGCGCCACCAGCGCGGCCCAGATCATGCCGGGCACGCCCCGTCAGCTGCACCTGACCGCCGCCTACCGCTTCTGATCCTCCCTGTTTACCGACCCCTCTGGCCAGCGTTCGCTGGCCAGATTGTTATGAAGCACCGAACGATGACACGCAGAAAACTTCCCCTGCACAACAACAAGTGGGTGCGCCGCATCCACGCCTGGGCCGGCTTTGCCACCCTCACCCTGATGCTGCTCTACGGCCTCACCGGCCTCTGGCTGCAACACAGGGCCGTGCTGCCCCTGCCCGGTCCCCACACCGCCAAATCGAGCGAAGAGATAGTACTGAGCACGCCGCTGGCCAGCCCGGATGAATTGAAAGCCCTGCTGCAACAGCGTTATGCAGACATGTTCGAGGAGGGGCGACCCCAGATCACCCCGCCCCAGACCCTGCCCACACCATCCGGCTCTCTCACCCTGCCGGCCCGCTGGGAGCTGCGCGGCGTCACCCTCAGCCAGAGCGTGGCCGCCAGCTATGTGGAAGGCACTCTGCTGGTGCGCACCGAGCTGCAGCAAGCCAACTTCGCTGCCAGCCTCAACCGGCTGCACCGTGGCATGGGCACCGGCCTGCCCTGGCAACTGGTGGGAGATCTGGCGGCCCTGGCCATGCTGCTGCTGGCCCTCACCAGCCTGCTGATGTGGAACAAGCTGCACGGCCCCGCCAGTCGCGGCATCGCCCTGCTGCTGCTGGGCGCCCTGGTCACCGTGCTGGTGGCCCTGCTCTAGCCCTTTTACCGACACCAAAACGGGATCCTGCTCCCGGCGGCGGTAACCTTGCCCGCACCTCGGGTAACAAAGGGTAACCGGCCGCCGATGGGGGTCACAGTTGGCGACCAGGCGGCTGGATAGGGAACGCCTGCGGCTGATAGGGTGCGCCCAGCTCCCGAACGCCGCGAGGAATCATGCGCATCTCCAGCATCGAATGCGGGCGAGTGGTGGCCATCCTGGCCGTGATGACTATCCATCTCTCCCCTTTCAGCAACCCCTTCGACCCCGCCCTGTGGGACGGCACGCCCTACCCTCTGGTCGGGGCCGTCATCAACCAGCTCTGCCGCTTCGCGGTGCCGCTGTTCTTCCTGTGCGCCGGTTACTTCTTGCAACCCGCCCTCGCCGCGGGCCACCCGCTGACGGTCGCACTGCGCTACTGCCGACCCCTGCTGGGGCTCTGGCTGGCGTGGAGCCTGCTCTACGTGCTGATACCGTTCAACCCGCTCGCGGCGGTGAGCGAGGGCTACCTGCCCGCCATGGCAGGCCAGTGGCAGATGCAGCTCGGGGATCATCTCAACGTCTGGTGGGTGGGCGGCATGATCCACCTCTGGTTCCTGCCCGCCCTGATGGTGGCGGTGCTGATCCTGGGGCTCTGCCAGCAGGCCCGCCTGCCGAGGCTGGCCCTGCTGCTGGGGGCCCTGCTCTACGCCCTGGCCCTGATCGGTGGCTCCTATGGCCCGCTGCTGCCGGGGGGCGAGTGGGCCCTGCTGACCCGCAACGGCCCCTTCTTCTCCTTGCTGTTCGTGGCTCTCGGCGCCGAGCTGCGCCTGCGTGCCTGGCAGCCGGACGCCAGGCGCTGCGCCCTGATGATGATGGCGGGGATGGGGCTCTACGCCCTGGAGGCCACAGGGCTGCTGCGCGCTGCCGCCGTCCCCCTCGCTCGTCACGATTTCCTGCTGGGTTCGCTCCCCTGGGCGCTGGGGCTGTTCGGCCTGTTGCTGGCCAACCCCGCATGGGGCAAAGGCTGCTGGCTGGAGCGCCAGGCCCCCAAGGTGCTCGGCCTCTACTGTCTGCACATGATGCTGGTGGTGTGGCTGATGATCTTCGGCCCCCAGGGCAAACAGGTGTGGTGGGAACTCCTCAAGGTACCCGCGCTGCTGGCGCTCACTCTGCTCGGCTACCGACTGCTGGCGGCCACCGCCCTCAGCCGCTGGTTGCTGCGGGCTCGCTAGAAACAGGACCCTGACCAGCCAGCAGATCAACGTGGTTCAGCGCAAAATCGTGCATCTGCTGAAGCAGGGGGATCAGGGCGACGCCAAGAGGGCTCAGGCTGTACTCCACCCTGGGCGGTACGTCGGGGTAGAGGGTGCGGATGATGACACCGTCGCTCTCCAGCTCCTTGAGCTGGGCGGTGAGCACCTTCTGGCTCACCTCGGGCAGGCAGCGGCGCAGGTCGCCAAAGCGCAGGGTCTGTTCGCGCAGATGAAACAGAATGGCCGGCTTCCATTTGCCGGTCAGCAGGCGCAATACCTGATAGGCGGGACAGGGCAGTGAGGGCACGGTATGGCTCGCGAGTGGTTACTTTGCGGTAACTATGCCACGAAAATGTGCCTTCTTGCAGCCAAGATGCCGGCTTCCTATGATGCGGATTCCGTCAATCAACGCCCACGAGAGGTTTATCATGCCCAGCCTGCTGCAGATCCATTTCAACTTCCCCGCCCAGATGATGGGACCGGCCCTCACTGCTGCGGCCATGCCGCTGGCCGACTCCATCACCCGGGAGCCGGGCTTCATCTCCAAGATCTGGACCGAGAACTCGCGCACCGGCGAGGCGGGCGGCATCTATCTGTTCGAGGATGAGGGGAGCGCCCTCGCCTACGCCACCATGCATGAGCAGCGGGTGCTCGCCATGGGCGCCAGCGCGGTGCAGTACAAGGTGTTCGACGTCAACGAGCCCCTGAGTCGCCTCACCAAGGGCATCGCCTAGTCCGAGCGGGGCTCAGAACCTCAGGGTCAAGCCGATATTGGCCTGCCACTGGGTGATCAGCTCCCCCCTCACCCGAAAGGCGCAGATCTCGGGGTTGCAGAGAAACTGGCTGTCGTCGTTGACCAGGGCACCATAACCGCGCACCTCGGCCCGCACAGCCAGATGTTCGGTCAGGCGCGGCTGCACCCCGAGGGCCAGGGACATGGAAGGGGCCGTCTCGCTGTCGTAGGCATCGAAGCGGGTGACCCCGATCCCGGCACCGATATAGGGGGCCATCAGGTTGTCCGAGAGAGTCAGGGCCCCGGCAAACTGCAGGGTGTCCACCGTCAGCCTGTCGGGCAGTTCGGGGGACACCCGGGTCGACTGGTGGCTGTAGAGCAGCTCCACCATGCCGGGGTCATCCACCTCCCTGCTGATGAAGAGCCCCCAGCTGCCGGAGCGCTCCCCTTGCAGGGTGTCGATGTCGCTCCCGTGCGGCGTGGGGGCCGGCTCGTCCATGGCCCGAAAGTCGATGGCCGAGCTGTATCCCGCAAAGGGAGTCAGCTGCCAGCCCGTCGCCGGGGGCTCGGCTGCCCAGCCCGCCAGGGGCAGCAGCAGCCCCGGCACCATCCACATCGCTCCTCTCATGTGCTCATCCTTTGGTGAAAAGACCTGCGCAAAGCATATCAGAGCGCCCGTCTCTCACACTGGACGGGGGCTGTACCAGCCCCATTGCCCCGCTCCCGATGGAAAAATCTGTGCTCCCCGGGGTTATTCATCCGGGATTAACCTCGGCCCCGTAAGCTGGCGGCGCCACAGCGGTGGCATCAACAGACGAGGATCTCAGGAATGGTTGCCGCGCAACTCAACGACCCCCAAAGCACGCTCTCCGATACCCTGAGGGCCACCGCCCACGCCATCGAGGAGAGCCACATCAGCCTGCGCCAGATGCTGGCCCTGGTGGGCGAGCAGGGCATGCTGCTATTTTGCGTGCTGCTCACGGTTCCCTTCCTGCTGCCGGTTTCCATTCCCGGCGTCAGCACCCCCTTTGGCCTGCTGATCCTCTTCATCGGCATCGGCATTACCCTCAACCGGGTGCCCTGGCTGCCCGCCTTCCTGATGGAGCGCCGCTTCGCCGCCGAGCACCTCAAGCCGACCCTGCACAAGGGGGCGGATCTGCTGGCCCGCATCGACCGCTTCATCCGCCCGCGCCTGCTCATCCTGACCGGCAGCGTGACCATCAACCGCTGCAACGGCCTGCTCATCATGCTGGCCGCCCTGCTGCTGATGCTGCCGCTCGGCGCCATTCCCTTCACCAACGCCATGCCCGCCTGGGCCATCCTGCTGCTGGCCATCGGCATGTTGCAGCGGGACGGTCTCTTCGTCGCCCTCGGCTATGCTCTGGTCGCCGCCACCCTGGTCTGGTTCAGCGCCCTGGCCATCGGCCTGCTGATGGCGGGGCAGAATATCTCGACCCTGTTCGGCTGATCTGACCCGGCCAAATGAAAGAAGGCGACCCCGGGTCGCCCTCTTTCCTGTTCACTGCGCCCCTCAGGGCGCCCCATCGTGGGCCACCCGGTTGCGCCCGCCCCGCTTGGCCCGATAGAGCCACTCGTCCACCCGGGCCAGCACGGTGCCAAGATCCTCTCCCGGCCGGATCAGGGTGGTGCCCAGACTCACGGTCACGGGGGCGGGATCCGGCGCCATGGCCGCCACTGCGGCGCGGATCCGCTCCGCCACCTTCAGCAATATCCCCTCGTCGATCTGCGGCAGCAGGATCAGAAACTCCTCGCCACCGCTGCGCACGAAGAGATCCTCCCCCCGCAACTGGGCGGAGACGCACTCGCAGACCCGGCACAAGACCTTGTCACCGGTCTGGTGGCCGAAGCGATCGTTGATCTGCTTGAAGTGATCGAGATCCAGCATGATGAGGCCGGTGAGATGCTGCCCCTGCACCTTATGGTGATACTGGTCGAAGAAGAAGTGGCGGTTGTAGAGGCCGGTGAGCTGATCCGTCTCCCCGAGCCGCTTGAGCCGCTGTTGCAGCTCGTGCTGGCGGGTGATGCTGCGGGTCATCCAGGCCACCGCCCGCTTCCCCTCATATAAAGAGGGCAAGGGCGCTATCTTGCCCTCGAAACGCTGCATTCCCTGGGGCCCGGCGTCGGCGTCGATGCCGTCCACCTCGGCGGGGGAGAGGTCATACTCCACCACCTGCACCTGGCCGCTGGCGAGGGCCTGAGCCACCTGCGCCATCACCCACTGCGCCTTGTCCTCGGGCAGTACGTCCAGCAGTTGTCTGCCGATCAGCGGGTTGCCGTTCTGGTAGGACTGCTGCTCCATCCCGCCGATGTACTCGATGTAGTAGCCATCTTCGCTGAGGATGAAAACGGGATCCGGCAACTGGGCCATCACTTCGTAGAGTTGTGCCACTGAGAGCGCCATCCGAGCTCCTTGCTATCCGTGGGAGTGGGTCCCTGTACTCCTGTTATACAAGACTCATGGAGTATCGCACAGGGGCAGAAAGCTGCCTGCCGGGCGTGAAGGATGCGGTCGGTGACGTGCTCACCGGACAAGCCTCCGGCAAAGTGAATGGTAGCAATCGGGGATGCTGTCAGAACCAGAGCTGTCAGACAGTCAGGAAGGTTTTTTTGCCTTCAGGCAGTGCGACATGCCAACCCCTGTGACGTCAGGGACGCCACAGGGGTATTCCCGCCCCCGGACAAGGGGGGCAGGGCCGGATCCCGGTCAAGCGGGATCCGGCCAACCGGCATCAGCGGGCAGCGGATCGACTGGCGTTCCAGAGCAGTTCGCCGCTCTTGAGATCCATCAGGCTCATGGCGAGCCGGTAGCGGCCCCCTTCAGAGAGGAGATCCCCGTAGAGCATGTAACCCGCCCCGGTCTGGCGACCCAGACGCACCAGGGAGGCGGGGTTCATGCCCCCCTGCTGGTATTCGAGCTGACCCGTGATGGCCGCCACCTGGCCCGGGTCTGCGAAACGAAAGCCGCTATTGGCCTGAATGCGCTGGATCATGGCCACCGCCAGGGGCTGGGTGCTGAAGGGCTCACCTGTACCGTTCTGGGGCGCCATCAGCAGCAGTACCGGGCTGCTGCCCGCCAGCGCCTGCACATCGGCGGCCTTAAGGAAGTCATCGGCCAGGGCGACCGCCAGCCCCGTCGGTGCCACGGGTTTGGGGGCAGGCACCGGCTCGGCCTTGTCAGGCTCGGCCACGGGTTTCTCTGGTTTGGTCACCGGCTTGTCCGGCTCGCCGACCGGCGCAGGCGTCCCCCCATAGGGATTGACCGCACATCCGCCCAGCAGCAGGGCACCCACCATCAACAAGGAACGCAGCTTCATCTTTTCTCTCCGCCAGAAGTGTGCAAGGCGCACTTCGTCCATCATCCATTTTGACGGAGCCAGACTCCGCCGCCCCTCCATGCTAGAGACAAACCCGCCCCGGGTCGATGCGCACATGGGCAGGGGGCGACAGAGACTGGCGAACAGACAGTGCCAGAGAATGCCTCGAATCAAATGAGGCCTGAGCGCAACACCGCCGTTGTGACCATATTGCGCTACTGAATAGCGAAGAACACCAGGTGATAGAGAGAGGCGGCGATCAACCCACCAACACCTACCCAAGGGATATACCTTCCCTTGTCGAAGGGAAAAATGGCTTCACCAAACAAGATGGCGGCGTAGGACAAGACCGGCAGATATTGCCCCAGACGCCCTTGATGGATGGAGCTACCGACGAGATCAGAAGGAAAAAGGTAATAGAGGGCAAGATACAGGAGCATCAAGAATGACCCACATACAAAACGCCTCTCTGCAAAGCGCCCCCAACCCGACAAGAGGTAGCTACCTGCAACAAGCCCAACAACCAATAACATCATGATCAATGCCTATCTCTTCATGCTCGGCATCACGCGACACAGGGCGATATGACTCTCATTTTTCAGCTTTTAATTTGATCATCGGTTGCATAAATGATATCCAATTTGGCCTCATTCATGTCCGATAAAGCAGGAGAGTATCATGGGGATAGCTACATGTCCGATCAAAGGACTGACATTGAGCTCCCGTTCAATCGATGCCCTGGAGCAAATGGACCAGCTTGTAGACAGCGCCAATCAACTGGCTGTCGCCGTTTCCGCCACACCGCTTTATACGATTTTCAGCGACCCGAGAAGTGCCAAGGACGTTGCCTACAACATCAGTGATTACGATTGGGAGTTGTATGGCCAGGCGATGGAAGGCATCCCCAATATCCTGCGCCACAAACTGAATCAGGTTGTTGAACCCATGGCATGGTCTTCAGCAGGTAAAGAATCCCAGTTCTGGAAATGTGTCCATGCCTCATACAACAAGTAAATTTGCCCTTCTGCTGCTCTTCGCCTGCCAAGGCGCCATGGCGCTGTCACTGCACGATCTGGACCCGGCATTTGAGCGGTGCGAAGCCATCAAGTCGCAACACGGCACCACTCTGCCCACGAAAAGCGACCCCTTCTGGTCACTGGAGAGGGAACAACAAGTGACCGTGCTTATCTATCTTCATGAGAAAAGCATGGAGCGCTGCACCGCAGCAGAGGTCGATGCGCTGGCGCTCAAAGCGTTCCATCAGGCGGTAGAGGGAGACCGCACCTTTCTCGACACCTTGATCAAGGCGAGGACTACCACCCTGACGCCAGCCCAGCAAACCCAGTTGCAGCAGATGGGGCAGGCGGAGCTGGACAGGCTGGCAGGCATGAAGGAATTTGCTCAGCCATTCTCACTGACCGCTTACCTCAAGCAACTGGGCAGCGCCACGCCCTGACAAGAGAAGCGGGAATTCAGATAATAAGTGCGACACTCATGGATGAATGGCGAGAGGTGGCCAACTGCTGATTGGTGGTACCC
>NZ_JAPCJD010000100.1:0-12529 GCF_027707845.1 Aeromonas sp. QDB14
GCAGAGAAAATCCAAGCAAAACAACACGTTAGACGGTATTATTAATTCGCTTGCCGCTTAAGGTTCTGTACATGAGCGGACGCAGGTTAGGCTGACGGGGAATGGACATATAGGCGCTGGCGCCGGGCAGCAAATAGGCAAAGCCATTGAGGATCTCCTTGAGCTGGCGTTGCTGCTCCTTATTCTGCAAAGAGAAAATGCCATTGATGGCCCGCAATTCCACATTTTCATCGGCGATACGGTTGAAGGCCACATTGGAATAATGAATATGCCCCTTGTCGTCTATGATGGCGCTGGGCTTATTATGGTTTTTCACCAGCTGTTGCAACTGATAGTTCTGGGTTTCCAGGGCCAGCAAGTTCCAATAATGGTGGCTCCAGGCCGCCAGTCCGGAATAGATTTCCGAGAGCGAGGTGAGGTCGCGACTGCTGAAATCATCTTGCGCTGCACCACGGTAACTGCACAGGCTGCTCAGCCCACGCCCTTTCACCAGGCAGACGCCGCCGGCGGCGAATTGGGCGCCGAAACTTGCCAGCAGGCCCACCGAGCTTGAAATGCTGTTGGCGCTGACGATCCCCTTGCACCCTTTATCCTGGTAATGGTTGAACCACACATCCTGGCGATGATGTTGCAGGTAAAACTGCTGCTGGGCCTCGGTCAGACCGCTGGAAAAAAGCTTTATTCCGTCGCTCTTGTCATCATCCCGCAATAAAAACAGGGATGAACTGCAGGAAACGTCGGCGCGAAATTGGTCCACGACGAGCTTAATGTCAGAATCATTAATACCGCACTCGTATAACTGGCTGATATAGGGCGATATCCTTTCTTTCTCTAATGCCTTCACACCCGAACTCCTAATTCTTATTTTTATTGAAGAGGCATCTTACTCTGCAATGGGATAGTCGAAAAGTAGTCAAATGAACAAAGGGTTTATGATTTATTCATAAATAGTCATGAATATAGGCTCATGAATGAATATGGCCAAAAAGGGTAAATAGCCGCTCATGTTTTTCCTGGCGCTGGTCGCTTACCGCCCTGTTTTGCCTCTTGATGTCTCACCACCTACTCGCCATCCCGACCCCTCTTCCCCCCAAGATCACGCTTTTCAACCTTGGGGTCATCTGCATCCACACCGATTCACATGTTGCATTTTGGTAGCTTTGGTGTTTCCATTTTGAGCTTCGGACGATATTGTATATACAAATCATCCCCTCAACGGAATTGAACCATGCGGATCACAAGGAGAGAAAATGGAACCTGAACACACGCTCACTGCACCGGCAGGATCAGGGGCCGGCATCAAGCTGCTGCTGGCCAGCCTGCTTGGCATCGCCATCTTTTTTGTTCCCTTCGAGCTTGGCGGGCGCAGCACCATAGTGGTGGATCACCTGGCCGGCTTTCTGATTGCCCAGCGCCCCCTTGCCCTGACCCTCATTTTCTTGCTCATCGCCTATGGCGCCATCACCCCCTTGCTGGATGGCCGCTGGCGCGCCCGTCCCATCGACAGGGTATTGAGCCTGTTCAAGCTGCTCGGGCTGGCCCTGGCCATTTTGTATGTCACAGACTGGGGCCCTGCCTGGTTGATGACCCCGGATCGCCTCCCCTTCCTGTTCGATAAACTGGCCATGTCTGTGGGTCTCATCGTGCCTATCGGCGCCATGGCCCTGACCTTCCTGCTCGGTTTCGGCCTGCTGGAATTCATCGGGGTGCTGATGCAACCCGTGATGCGCCCCCTGTGGCGCACGCCGGGTCACTCCGCCATCGATGCGGTCGCCTCTTTCGTCGGCAGCTACTCGGTGGGCCTGCTCATCACCAACCGGGTCTTCCTCGCGGGCAAGTACACGGTGCGAGAAGCCGTCATCATCGCCACCGGCTTCTCCACCGTCTCGGCCGCCTTCATGATCATCGTGGCCAAGACCCTCAACCTGATGGGACACTGGAACTTCTACTTCTGGTCCACCCTGGTGATCACTTTCGTCATCACCGCCATCCTGGCGCGTGTTCCTCCCATCAGTCGCCTGGCTCACCAGGGCGAGACCGACGAGCCGCTACCGGCTGGCATGAGCCGCTGGCAGGCAGCCCTCACCTGCGGCCTGACCCAGTCCCACCAGGCCGATCCTCTGCTGCGGCAATTGAAGGACAACCTCAGGGACGGTCTTCACATGGCCGCTGCCGTGGTGCCCACCATACTGTCCGTCGGTCTGCTGGGCCTGCTGCTGGCAAAGCATACCCCCCTGTTCGATCTGCTGGGCTGGCTGCTCTGGCCACTGACCTGGCTGCTGGATCTCGGCGAACCGCTCGCCACCGCCAAGGCCCTCTCTGCCGGTCTGGCCGAGATGTTCCTGCCCGCCATCCTGCTCAAGGATGCCGACCTGCTGGTGCGCTATGTCGCGGCCGTGGTTTCGGTCAGCTCGGTGCTCTTTTTCTCTGCCTCCATCCCCTGCATCCTGGCCACCCGGATCCCGGTGAGCGTGGGACAACTGGTGGTGATCTGGCTGCTGCGCACCCTGCTTGGCATCCTGCTAGCCGCCTTGTGCGGCAGGCTGGCGCTGGCCCTCGGCTGGCTCGGTTGACCAGAGCTCACAAAAAAACAAAGCGCCATCAGGCGCTTTGTTTTTATCGGGATTGTCTCAGGGGGCGATGACGGCGAACCGGCCGCTGTTGAAATCATCTATCGCCTGATGGATCTCTGCCTCGCTGTTCATGACAAAGGGGCCATAACCCACGATGGGTTCATCGATGGGCTCGCCACTCAGCAGCAACAAGCTGGCCTCGCCTTCCGCCTCCAGCATGAACTCCTCACCGTTGGGATCGAGCAGCACCAGTTGTGCTTCGCCCGCGCGCTCCTGACCGTTGATCAAGAGAGAGCCCTTGAGCACCACCAAGGCGCTGTTCCATCCCGCTACCGCCGGCAGCACCACGCTGGCCCCGCCCTTGAGCCGCAGATCCCAGATGTTCATGGGCGAGAAGGTTCGGGCTGGCCCCTCTACCTCGCCTTGTTGCAACCCGGCATCGTTCCCGGCGATGATGCGCACCCGCACATCGCCCTCCTTGAGGCTCAGTTGCGGGATGCTGTCGCTGGTGATGCCCTGATAACCGGGCGTCGACATCTTGTGTTTGGCGGGCAGGTTGACCCACAGCTGCACCATGTCGAGGGTGCCACCACGACGGGTGAACCCCTGGGAGTGGAACTCGTCGTGCATGATGCCGGCGGCGGCCGTCATCCACTGCACGTCTCCCGGACCGATGATCCCCCCCTGGCCGGTCGAGTCGCGATGGGCGACCTCCCCTTCATAGACGATGGTGACCGTCTCGAAGCCACGGTGCGGGTGCTCCCCCACGCCCCTGGCATGATCGGCGGGCTCGAAATGTGCCGGACCAGCCCTGTCCAGCAGCAGGAAGGGGCTCAAGGCGCGGCCATGGGTCTGATACGAGAACAGCGAGCGAACCGGGAATCCGTCGCCGACCCAGTGTTGTCGAGGGGCGCTGTAAATACCGATGACTCTTTTCATGATGCTCTCCTGGGTGATCGTCACGGAATGTGTCGTTGCTCGCATTGTGAGTCTGGAACGCTGCGTCCGGTAGACGTAAAATTTGCCATCAGCGTCCTATTTTGTGAACGATAACCCCATGCAACAGGATCTCAACGACCTCTATTTCTATGTCCAGGTGGTGGATCACGGGGGCTTTGCCCAGGCCGGCAGGGCCCTCGGCATGCCCAAATCGCGGCTCAGCCGCCGCATCGCCATGCTGGAGGAGCGACTCGGAGTGCGCCTTATCCAGCGTTCCACCCGCAGCTTCACCGTCACCGAACTCGGGCAGGCTTATTACACCCGTTGCCGGGCCATGCTGGTGGAAGCCGATGCGGCGCAGGATCTCATCGCCGCGACCCAGAGCGAGCCTTGCGGTCTGGTGCGCATCGCCTGCCCCATCGATCTGCTGCACGCCCACGTAGGGAGGATGCTGGTCTCCTTCGCCCTGGCCCATCCCAGCGTCAAGGTGCAGCTCGTCGGGGTCAACCGGGCGGTGGATTTGGTCGCGGAGGGGTTGGACATGGCGCTCAGGGTGCGACCACTGCCCCTGGAGGACAGCGATCTCGCCATGCGGGTGCTGGGTTATGCGACCCAGTGTCTGGTGGCAAGTCCGGCCCTTGTCGCGTCACTCGGCATGCCCCGGGCCCCCGCAGATCTGCTGTCATGGCCGAGCCTCGGTCACGGCACCAGCCTGGAAGGCCATCACTGGACCCTGCTGGGCCCCGATGGTGCCCGAGTCAAACAGCACCACAGCCCCCGCTTTGCCACCACCGACATGCAGACATTGCGTCAGGGGGCGATCGACGGGCTCGGGGTCGTGCAACTGCCCACCATGATGATGAATGAGCCCCTGGCCGATGGCCGGCTGGTGCGTTTGCTCCCCGACTGGGCCCCGCGCCAGGAGGTGATCCACGCGGTCTTCCCCTCACGCCGCGGTCTGCTGCCTGCCATCCGCGCCCTCATCGATCATCTGGTCGAGGGCTTCTCCCCCCTGGGGCAGGCAAGTGCACCGCCCCCGCCATGATCTGTGCATGGCCATTCTCGGGGGAGCCGACATGCAAAAGGCCAGAGCTTGGCTCTGGCCTTTTCATTTTTCCCCTTCCCAGAGGAGGGGAAACGGATACGGGCAGTATCCTCAGAAGGGCATTTTGAAGCCCGGGGGCAATTGCATACCGCCGGTCAGCTCGCCCATCTTGGCCTTGTTCTGCTCTTCCACGCGGCGCACGGCGTCATTGACGGCGGCGGCGACCAGATCTTCCAGCATCTCCTTGTCATCTTCCATCAGGCTGGGATCGATCTCGATACGACGCACGCTGTGGCTGCCGGCCATGGTCACCTTGACCATGCCTGCACCCGCCTCACCGACCACTTCCATCTGGGCCAGCTGCTCTTGCATCTTCTGCATGCGCTCTTGCATCTGTTGGGCCTGTTTCATCAGGTTACCCATTCCACCTTTACCAAACATAGATCGTCTCTCGTCTTGAAATCCGGCATCCAGCGCCGGGCTGTGGGTTCATCTGCCCTAAGTGGGGGCAGCCAAAGGTCTTTTCAACCGGGGACAAACCCCGGCACGGTTTTTTCACCGCAACTCAGCGACTCAGGGGTTCGATGCTCTCGGGATGGAGCACGGCGCCGAAACGCTGCAGCAAGAATTGTACGTTGGGATCCGCCGCCAGATCCCGGCTCACCTGTTCACGCACCCCGAGATAGAGACGATGCTCTATCTCGAGCGGCGTCTCCCGCGCGGGATCCGAGCCCAGGGTCACATCGATGTGAACCGGGCCGCCCAGCTCGGGACTGATGATCTCGGCCAGATCGGCGCGGGCCTTGTCGCTCACCAGATGGCGCTGCTCGGGTTTGAGCAGCAGGGAGACCCGATTGCCTTCCCGGGTCATCACCGCGTTGATGGCCAGTTGACGCAGCCGACCACCCACCCCGGTGCGGGCGATGAGCTCGGCCCAGGCGTCCCCGCAATTGACCAGCAAGGACGAGGGGATCAGACGGGCGACCTCCCCCTCCTCTTCGGGCTGGGCGTCGCTCTCCAGGGCATCCCAGTCGATAGTCTCCATCAACGCAATGGCGGGCTGAGGCTCGCTGGCGGCCACTGGAGGCGCGGCAGACACCATAGCGGCAACCGCAGGTGCCGCCGTATCCGCGCTGCCGACGTCAGCGCCCAGATCCCAGGGCGGCAGATCCTCCTGCGAAGGAGATGCCATGGTGGCGGGAGCTGGCTGGGCGGAAGTCACTGCCCGCGTGGGCAACGGGGCACTGGCAAACCCCTCGTCAAACCCCTGATTCAGATACTCTTCGTAGTCACTGGCCCCCTCTTCATAGGCATCCAGAGGGGGCAGGTCGTCATACCCCGTTTGCATGGCAGATCCCTGCCCCGGCATCTCGGGCCGCGCCGCTGGTTGCACCTCGGCCTGGGGCGAAGTCGCGACGGCAGGCATCGGGGCCGGTTTGGTCGCGGCCACCGGTTTGACGGGAGTGACTCGGGGGGGCGCGGCGTTTGCACTCTGCTCGCCACGCAGGCGGCTTCGCAGCAGATTGCGCTTGCCAAGCAGGCTCTGCATGCTGGAGGTCGAAGAGATGGCGACGTCTTCCCCTTGGACCTCAACCTGCTGCGTCTGCCCGGCGTCATCCGCCGCCAACGGCGCAGAGGCTGGCTCTGCTGCAGGCGGACTGGCGGGCACCACGGCCTCGTAGCCCATCCGTTCGGCCTCACGCAGCAGCTCATCCTGCTCGGCAAAGAGCGGATCCAGCACTGCGCCCTCCTCCGCCTTGGGTGCGGGGGCGACGTGCTCGGCCTCAAGGACCGATGCTGGCGCGGCGGGAGCCTGTGGTGCTGCGCTGGCAGCCGGGGCCGGCTCAGCCCCCTGGGGCTTTCCCGGCAGGAGCGGCGCGCTTTCCCTCGCAGCCGCCATCACGCCGGAGTGCCCTGTCATGAGAGGTTGGGCCGCCAGGTTGGCGGGATGGACCACCTCGCGCCGGGGAGAGAAGGCCAGCATCCGCAGACAGGTCATCTCCAGTGCGGTGCGCCCGTCAGGGGCCCAGGGCAGATCCTTGCGCCCCCCCAGCACGATTTGATAGCAGAGCTGCACCTCTTCCGGGCTCATGGCTCCGGCGAGCTGCAGCAAGGCATCGGCATCCGCCCCCTGCTCCTGCACGCTCGCAGGCAGCAGTTGCGCCATGGCCACCCGGTGGAGCAAGGCTTCCAGCTCGGCGTGAAGCTGGTCGAAATCCGGCCCCAGGGTAGCAATCTCGGTGATCTTGGCCATGGTGGCCGGGGCATCCTGGCGCAGCACTGCCTCCAACAACTGGTGCAGGTGGTGATGATCGAGGGTCCCCAGCATGGCGAGCACGCTCTCCAGGCGCACGCTGCCGTTGCCGTGGGCCAACGCCTGATCGGTGAGGCTCAGGGCATCGCGCATGCTGCCGTCGGCCGCCTTGGCCAGGGCCAGCAGGGCGCGAGGCTCGAAGGGTTGACCCTCCTGGTCCAGCACCCATTCGAGCTGCCTGGCGATCTGGGTCTGATCCAGACTCTTGAGATGAAACTGCAGGCAGCGCGATAGTATGGTGATGGGGAGCTTCTGCGGATCCGTGGTGGCCAGCAGGAATTTCACATAGGGGGGCGGCTCTTCCAGGGTTTTGAGCAGCGCATTGAAGCTGTGGCGCGACAACATGTGCACTTCATCGATGAGGTACACCTTGAAACGACCACGGGCCGGACGGTACTGCACGTTGTCGAGCAGCTCTCGGGTGTCTTCCACCTTGGTGCGGGACGCCGCATCGATTTCCAGCAGATCGACGAAATTGCCCTGATCGATCTCGCGGCAGGTATCGCACACACCGCACGGATGGCTGCTGATCCCCTGCTCGCAGTTGAGACTCTTGGCCAGAATGCGGGCGATGGTGGTCTTGCCCACCCCGCGGGTCCCGCTCAGCAGGTAGGCATGGTGAAGCCGTCCCTGATCCAGGGCATTGGTCAGGGCAGTCAGCACATGTTGCTGGCCGACCACTTGTTCAAACGTATGGGGGCGCCATTTGCGCGCCAAAACCTGATAGCTCATAGATCTCGATGCTGGGAAACGAGGCATTGAGGCTGGATGCTAACACAAATGGAGGGCTGGCTGTATGGGGGATGCGCCGCCTTGGGAGGGATCGCTTGAATTTCAAACCGGTGCCCGTTCAGGCACCGGTTTGCGGCAGAAAGCAGGGTGACGAGGCCTGCCGCGCGAAGGGGCGATTTACGCCCCCGCGAGTTCCACCAGAGAGACAACCTTGACGCCGGCGGCGGTCAGGCGGGCATCACCGCCCAGGGACGGCAGGGAGATGATGAAGGCGGCATCCGCTACCTCACCGCCGGCGCGGCGGATGAGCTTGACGGTGGCATCGACGGTGCCGCCGGTGGCCAGCAGATCGTCCACCACCAGCACCTTGTCACCGGGCACGATGGCATCGGTGTGCAGTTGCAGGGTGTCGGTGCCGTACTCCAGGGCGTAGGACTCCTCGATGACGGCGCGGGGCAGCTTGCCCGGCTTGCGCACCGGCACGAACCCCAGCCCCATGGCGTAGGCAACCGGGGCGCCGAAGATGAAGCCACGGGCCTCGGTGCCGACAATCTTGGTGATGCCTTGATCACGGTAATGATCGGCCAGCAGATCGATGGTGGCCTTGAAGGCCTCGGCATTCTCGATCAGGCTGGTGATGTCGCGAAACAGAATGCCCGGCTTCGGATAGTCGGGAATGGTCTTGATGCTCGCTTCGATAAACTTCAGGGTTTCCGGATTCATTATTTGACCGCTTATTTTTTGAGCCCTGCCATGGCGGCGCACGGGGTCTCCGCCTGGGGGCAATAAAAAGGCCCGTCACGCAAAAATGACGAGCCGACTCCATAGCATTATTGCCGCGATAGCTTAGGGATTTCACTTCTTCATTGCAACCGGCTCCAGCACCGGCAGACGCATCAACCAGGTGAGCAGGATCACCATTATGACAACCAGCAGCCACCTCACCCAGGGCAACGGCACCACCAGCAGCGATACCGAAAACGAGATCAGGATGAAGATGATGGCGCGGCGTCTGGCATGACGGCGAATGCCGCGATACTGCTGCCAGTCGAGGATGGGGGGGCCAAACCAGGGATGCGCCAGCAACCAGCCATGAAAGCGGGGGGAGGAGCGCGCAAACAGCGCCGCCGCCAGCAACATGAAAGGGGTGGTCGGCAGCAGGGGCAGGACTATCCCGACTATCCCGGTGGCGAAGGCAAGCCAGCCCAGGGCCATCAGACACCAGCGTTTCATGGGTACTCCTCTGCATGTATCTCTGCCTGTAGCCTAACAGAGTTGGCCCGGAAGCTGACAGCCTGGCCCAGTCTGCGGCCGTCGATGGGGGCCATCGAGTGGGCAGACGGCTGACAATCCCGGCCATTGCCACTACAATCTGCGCTCTTTTTTCTCCCCTTGTCTTCGGAAGCAGCTATGCGCGTTATTTTGGCCCCCATGCAGGGGGTGCTGGATCACCTGATGCGGGAGGTCCTCACCTCCGTCAATGATTACGACCTCTGCGTCAGTGAATTCATCCGGGTGGTCGATCAACTGCTGCCCGCCAAGGTCTTCCATCGCCTCTGCCCCGAGCTGAAACAGGATGGCAAGACCCGTGCAGGGACCCCGGTACGGGTGCAACTGCTGGGACAACATCCGGAGTGGCTGGCAGAAAATGCCATCCGGGCCATCGAGCTCGGCTCTCCCGGGGTCGATCTCAACTTCGGCTGCCCTGCCCCCACGGTCAACAAGAGCAAGGGGGGCGCCGTGCTGCTCAAGGAACCCGAGACCGTCTATCGCATCGTCAAGGCGGTGCGGGAGGCCGTGCCTGCCCACCTGCCGGTGAGCGCCAAGATCCGCCTGGGATACGATGACAAGGATCTCTATCTGGACAACGCCCAGGCCGTCTATCAGGGGGGCGCCAACGAGCTGGCGGTGCATGCCCGCACCAAGCGCGAAGGCTACAAGGCGCCGGCATACTGGGAGTACGTGGACGCCATCCGCCGCGCCCTGCCCATCCCCGTCACCGCCAACGGCGAGATCTGGAACCATGCCGATGCCCTGATCTGTGCCCGGGTGTCCGGTTGCGATGCCCTCATGGTTGGCCGGGGCGCAATTTCCCTCCCCAACCTGGCCAACGTGATGAAGACGGGGTGTGCACACATGAGCTGGGCCGAGGTACTGCAATTGATGGTGACCTATACCGAGCAGGATCTGGCGAGCGACAAGGCCGACTACTACCCGAGCCGCATCAAGCAGTGGTTCTCCTACATAGTGCGGGAATACCCCCAGGCCGACGAGCTGTTTCGCCGCATCCGCACCATCAAGACCGCAGAGGAGATCCGCTCCGCCCTCGAGCGCGAGTGCGCCTCACAGGCCTAGACTTGGCCGCCACCCCGCGGCGCCCTATGATGAAGGCTCATTGACAGGAGGTCAGGATGCAGGGAGTACCGGTCAACTTTACCCATCAGCACGACAGGGCCGATTTTCGCGCGCTGCCGGGGCAGCCTGCGACCGAGCTCTATCGCGCCCACATCCAGCACCACATCTTCGATCCCCATAGTCACGAGGGGTTTGGCCTCGGTGTCATCGAGTGCGGTGCCGAGCGCTTTCGCTATCGCGGCAGCCAGCTCCTGGCCGGTCCCGGCAGCCTGGTGCTGATGAACCCCGATGAGCTGCACACGGGCGAGTCAGCCTGCGAGCAAGGGTGGCGCTATCGCATGCTCTACCTGCCCGCCGATCGGCTCGAGGCCATCAGCGGCGAGCGCGACTGGCATTTCACCGATGCCGTGCGAAGCGATCCGCGCACTGCCCCCGTCCTGCAGGCGACCCTGGATGCCCTCTGGCACTGTGACAGCGAGCTCGCCGCCGACGGCCTGCTGCTAAGGGTGTGCGAGACCCTACGCCCCCATGCCCGGGCCCTGGCGGCCCCGCGCGAAGCGGCCCACCCTCTGGGCCGCGCCATCGACTATATGCAGGCCTGTTTCGCCCGCCCCATTACCCTGGCCGAGCTGGCCGGTTCGGTGAACCTCAGCCCCTACCACTTCCAGCGCAGCTTCAAGGCCCGCTTTCACGTCACCCCCCAGCAGATGCTGATGGCCATCCGTCTGCAGCGCGCCAAGGGGTGGCTGGCTGCCGGCCTGCCCGCGGCCGAGGTGGCCGCCGCCTGTGGTCTGGCCGATCAGTCCCACCTCAACCGTGCCTTCCTGCGCCGCTATGGCACCACCCCGGTCCGCTACCAGAAACAGGTGCAGGCTGGCCGCTAAAGCGCAATCTGGTTCAATACGCCCCCCTTCCCCCCTGCTAGGCTGGCCTCCTTCTTCTTTACCGGATATGAAACATGTTGATCGGAGTCCTGTTTGCCCTGCTGGCCGGCCTGATGTGGGGGCTCATCTTCGTCGCCCCCCTCTTGGTGGACGGCTATCCCCCCGCCCTGCTCGCGAGCGGCCGCTACCTCGCCTTCGGCCTCATCGTACTGCCGCTCGCCTGGCAGGCCCGCAAACACTTGGCGGCCCTCTCGGCCAGCGACTGGCGAGAGGCCCTCGCCCTCACTCTGGTGGGGAACCTCCTCTACTACTTCTGCCTGTCGGGGGCCATCTTGCGCATCGGCTCGCCCCTGGCGGCCATGTTTATCGGCACCCTGCCGGTGGTGACGGCCCTGGCCGCCAACCGCCTCTATGGCGCACGGGACGGTCGCCTCTCCCGCACCCGGCTCTACCCGTCCCTGGTGCTGATGGGGGCCGGCCTCTGTCTGGTCAACAGCGCCGAGCTCACCTGGCACACCGAGGCGCGCACCGAACAACTGCTTGGGCTCGCCCTGGCGGTGGGCGCCGTGCTGTGCTGGACCTGGTATCCCCTGCGCAACGCCCGCTGGCTGCGCGAGCACCCGGGCCGCAGTCCGGCCGTCTGGGCCACCGCCCAGGGGCTGGTGACCCTGCCGGTGGCGCTCATTGCCTATCTCGGCAGCCTCGGCCATCTTGCCCTGAGCGCACCGGACTTTCCCCTGCCCTTCGGGCCGACGCCCCTGCGCTTCGTGCTGCTGATGGGGGCAGTGGGGCTCCTCTGCTCCTGGCTCGGCACCCTGTGCTGGAACGAAGCGAGCCAGCGCCTGCCGACCGTGCTGGTCGGGCCGCTCATCGTGTTCGAGACTCTGGCGGGGCTCTTTTACGCCTTTATGCTGCGCGGGATCATGCCCCCCATGAGTACCCTGGTGGGTGTCGTCTGTCTGGTGGCGGGAGTGCTCTACGTCATCACCGGCAAGCCGCAGCACCTGCCGGAAAAACCCGTCAAAGCACGGTTAACTTGATTCATGTCATCTTGATAAACCGCGGGTTTCCCTATACTGGCCGAGTTTTATCACTCGTTTTTGGGGGCTGCTGTGTGTGAAGTGACGCAAGCCCGGTTGGCCGAATGGCATCAGCGCCTTCTGACCGACTGGGCGCAAACAAGAGAGGAGCTGATCCGTCAGCTCAAGGCCTGTCGACAAGATGACTGGGCACAGAAGGTGGAGCGCTGCGAGCGAGATCAACTGGTTGATCTGACCAGCCGTCTCGATCTGCCCGGGGTGGAACACAGCGTGGCACGCCTCAAGCGGCTCGACGCGGCGCTCTGCCAGATGGATCTGGGGCTCTATGGCTTCTGCTCCGATTGTGAGGAGCCGCTGCTCCCTGAACAGCTGGAACAGGATCCGACCCTGCAACGCTGCCCGCGCTGCGAGGCCCGCTACCGCAAGGGGTTCCACGCTCACGAACTCTGATGGGGGCACCCTTTGTGCCCGCCATTTTCCTCCTCCCCCCCTTCTCGCTTCCCAACATGACCAACCCCCTGGCGCGACGATCCCGGCAACCCCGGGGGCAGCCGCACAGGCATGAAAAAGGGTTCTTCGCGGGATCTTGGGGAAGTGGAAGTTGACAGACAGGGTGCTGGTAAACTGGCTGTCTCCAAACACACCAC